>JAGQPY010000331.1 GCA_020426485.1 Planctomycetaceae bacterium | reverse complement strand
GATTCAGCGGCTTCTTCTCGATCGGATCGATGCAGAACCCTGTGCTTCTGCCGTACGTCGTCAGCTGCATTTTCCCGCCGACATTCTGCCGCACAAAACAGAAGCCACGATCTCCATCCTTCAAGTGGCATTCGCGCGGGCACAGGTCGCATACGATTCGCTGACCCGACTCTTCAGAATGCCACCATCCACCCTCGATATTTCCGCTGGAATCCGGCTTCGACGGTGGTGGTAACACGATTCTGGTCACAACGCTTCCCTCTGCTTCACATCACAGTCCGGACGGCTTCACATCACAGTCCGGACGAACCGCGTTCGACAATCAGCGCACGTGCTTAAACTACGCGGACGCTGTTCGTCGAAAGCGCATCCACAAGTCGGATTCTACGCAGCGCGAGGTGGACAGGTAAGGTGGCTGAAGGATGTTTTCCGCAGCGCAAAAGTAATCGCCACTCCCCACATCCATTTCACAGAAGCCTGCTGGACTGTCGGCAGCCGTTGGACTCGCCGGATGACCGCCAGTGTCTCAATGCAGAACCGGGAATGAAGGTCGCAGAGTTGCGGGAGGTCCATACGGAACGGACCATCCACACAGAACGGCCGCTTCGCGCCGACGGGAGGTCTTTCAATCGGCCGGAACACTGCCGGGAACTCGGCTATCCCACAGGCACCGCGACATTGGTCAGCTGGGACAGCATCTCGGCAACCAGATTGTGCCCGCCCAGTGTCCGCCGGCAACGGGGGCTGATGCGAAGCATGCCGCCGTTCTTCAGGCAGCGTTTCCAGCAGTCGGGCAGCCGCGACCACGGAGTCGCTCCGCGCAGTGTCATCATTGGCTGAATTCGATGCGACCCGAACGATTCCACCCAGTCCAGTGATGAGCAGTCACGAGGTCGAAAAATATCGGTCCGGTTTCCGAACACAGCATTCAACGGAATCAGCATATCGATTCGCAGTCGCAGAGCGTCGTCCAGACAGTCATAGAGCCCGTCGCGCACGACACTTTCGGCGTGGTTGTAGGTGTGCAGGCCACGACTTCCGGGGGCAACAATCAAGCCGCGAGCACCCAGACGAGACGACATTTCCAGCGCTCGCCGAGTATCGCCAACGGCCTGCTGATAGCTCATTCCCATCGCACCGGTAAAACCGCCACTAAAGCCGATCGCGCAAATGCGAATTCCGGCGTCATCCAGAACCAGCTTTAGACGTTCTTCTCCGATTCGCAGAATTCGCTGACGACGAACACTGATCATTCCGATTCGTCGACGCTGCAGTTGCCGAACCTCTGCGACAAGTTCTGAAAAGTCCTGAGCCTTCAGCTGCTGAGAAGTACTCAGCAGCATCGGAGTCGATATGGACTCACCGGAGTTGATTTCGGAAACCTGTCGTTCGAGCAGTACGTCCATGTGACTCTTACTCAATGGGTAGGTCGGAAAGAACGAAGGGCGGAACTTTAAAAAAAGAACTCCACGCTGCAACGCAGATCGAAGTGAATTCTGAAAATCAGAAACGGATGTTTCGATCTGTTCGGTTCACTCGAACGCCTGACACACTCATGAAATGACAATCAGATGCCAATGAACAAATGCTTCTCGCGCAATCCGAAAACATCGCGATCGTTTCTTCGGAGTTAAACCGCCACCATCATGATGCTGGGTATGGAATTCCAGCAATGAGAGACAAAGCAAATCAAACAATGCCGATGGTCCGTGAGACTTGGGCCGCAAGTTCCCGCCAGCTCAATCATCAGGTGGTGATGATCAACAACGTGACAACGTTCTCTCATCAACCCCGGCGGAAATGTTCAGCCATGTCTGGCACTCACACAGAGTGGCACTCGCACAAAGTTTCGTCACCGGTGGAAGAACCAGACGGCGAAATAGTGTGAGTCATCTGCGCACGTGCTGTGAAGATGGGGCAGCAGTGCCGCTGCTATTCCTGAAGCTGAAGTCTGCGACAGCACCGTCCATGACTTTGGAATGAACGCTTCTGAATCACGGACGGGACAGGAGATTCCCCTTTACTTCGTTTCATTCGAGTCACCATCGGCCGAATCGAATGTCTGAGCGGTGCCGGCAGCATCTGCGGAATCCTGAGGGTAAAGAATGAGCCTGTCGTGACACAACAACAGCAGGTCGGCACGTCCGTCTGATGTGACATCAAGGACCATCCCTTCCCGTGGCTCTGTACCGTAATCATCTGATTCTGTCACCAGACGCTTCTCTTCGAAAACGCTGAAGTGTGTGACAGCTTTTAACCCGCGTTCGGAATCATAGCAGAGGATCTGCATTCCGTCGATACTTGTATCAATCACTGTTAAATCGGGATGACCGTCCGCGTTAAGATCGCCCGCAATAATGTCCGCCGGATACGCATCTTCCCGATCAATTTCAAAGGACGCAATTTCCTGCAGTTGAGCATCCTGACGACCGGAATACAGGACTGCGAACTGCTGATTTCCCAGCAGCAGCAAATCGTCCTGACCATCGCCGTTCAGATCCGCAACATGTGACGACGTGAAGCGAAGCGAATCCAGTTCGACCTCCTTCCACGGCCGGAACAATCCTTCCGTCATCTTCAGCGCGCGAAGTTTGTCGATGCCGGTATCGATCAACACAACTTCATCGTCGTCCTCGTGGTCCAGATTCAGCACGGCCACACCGGAAATCCTGGCTTTGGATTCACCCGCATTGAACTGATCAGCCACATGCCACTGTCCATGTTCCAGAGTCATTTTTCTGGCGAAGGCTTCACGAGCCACAAACAGCGAACCACCATGCTGGAAAAGTTCTCCACCGGATGATGTGCCCAGATTCAGTGGCTGCACTTTGACATCCTTGCCGGATTCCCCCAGGAGCAGCAGATGCACGCCTTTGTTTCCGGCTCCGTTCGGAATGACCAGCAGGTCCTGAACGCCATCGCGATCGGCGTCCATCGCCATGAGTTCGATACCGCGAGCACCGCTGGTGGTCGAATCCAGCGACAGAGGCTCAACGCTGTCCGGCCAGCCGTCGTCACCTTTCACATCCAGCAGCCGCAGCTTGACCGAAGCACTACTGCCGGAACCTTTCTTCATGCAGACGGCCAGCCGAGGCCGCTGCTTGTCCGGCAGAAATTCAATCGCCGCCAGTTCGTAGCCGTCCAATGGCTTGGACACCGCATCCGGAAAAGTCAGACGTCCGTCTTCGAAACGACTGACCGCAATGGCGGATTCCCGGGTGCTCATCAGAATCACTTCACATCGACCGTCTCCGTCGATATCCGCAACACTGACATCTTCCGCTCCCAGCAATCCGGGAAACACTTCGGCGGTGTCCAGCCCCGTGCGTCCGTTCTGACGGTAGACCAGAATCTGAGCACTGTCGGGATCGGTGACAACCACGTCCGTTCGTCCATCGCCATCGATATCGCCCAGTCCCGGAGCACGTCCGCGACTGGCCTGACCGATTCCGTATTGCACCAGGCGAGCCGGAAGCTGTTCGGAATTCTGCACGTCCCGAGCCAGCTGTGAAATGATGATTCGCCCGGACTGACTGTCGACGGTCAGAATCTCCTTCCCCGGCTTCGAATCAATATCCGCCAGAGTGACCGACCTTGCCTGATGAAGATCAAATCGAATCTCCGGCCCCAGCCGACCGTTGTCGGTCTGCAGCCGAAGACAAAGTCCGCGCTCCGAACCTTCGTTGGCCTGATAGCTCAAATCGTCTCGCCCATCACCGTCCAGATCAGCAATCTGCAGCAGCGCGAGCTGAGTTGACGTGTTGATCAGCTTTTCCGGCGCAGACAACTGACCATCCTCCGACTGATACAGCAGATAGGTCACGTCTTTGCCAAGGATCGCGATGTCACGGCGACCATCACCGTTCAGGTCTCCGGAGGAAATCATCCACGCAGCCGGTGCCAGTTCAGGCAGCCGAACGGTCCATTTCTCGGACCAGTCCGTCGACCCCGGTTCCGGCTGATAATACACCACCAGGCGGTCGGGCACGCCGACGAACGCCAGATCTGTGCGGCCATCACCGTTGAAATCATCGGCCACCAGCCCCGCCACCTGCTTGTCCACAGAAATCTGCCGGACGTCGAACCGATGATCCGACTTCAGTTCGTTCACTGTTTTGTTGCGAGCTGAAGATCCCCCCGTCGTCTGAGACCGCTCCCGTTCGCCCTGAATCTCTTCCGGCGATCGCTGTCGAAAGAATCGAAGGCAGCTGCTGCGGTTATCCACCGCCACCACATCGTTTCGGCCGTCGCTGTCAAAGTCACCCGCCACCAGATTGAAGCCGCGAGAATCCAGCTTGAAGAGTTCCAGCCCGGAGAAGCCGTAGTACTCCGCCAGATTCACCGGCCCGGTGTCTGCATCATCGGCACAGGCGACATTCAGTACCTGACCAACAAACAGTGCCGACAGGAAAAGAACAACCAGCCTCTGAAGAGAAACAAATGTCACACGGATTCCTTTCGTCGATGCATCGACGTTGATCGCACTCTGAAAATTGCGGCAACGCCTGAGAAGCTGAACTCGGAAGCGAACCGCCGGATCAACCGCACTGACTCTGAGAGAACATGTGCCGCGTGAGCATTGTGGAATCCGCCATTCATTCGTGCAAGCGGCGATCGTTCTGCCATCATTTTTGTCAGAACCAATCCGTCCTCTTTGCAAATAAGCGCCCGTCATTTGGGGAACGACACGGTCACCTGTGCAGGATTCTCATCGGGCACCGTCACTTTGACCGATGCCTGAGGGCCAATCACGGTCGGCTGGTTTCTTTTGGGAGCGGTCGCCAGTCTCCCGGCTGATTCCGGAGTCTGCCGTGAAGATTCGGCGGACAGCTGTTCGGTGATGTCCGCGGCCGCAATTCGATAAGTCGCAGTGTACGTACCCGGCAACGGACCATCCATTTCTGTCAGAGCCCCTTCGCCGCCTTCCACTGGAATTCGAATCATCGGACACTGAACGCCCGGATCGGGCCGAAGAATCAAAATCCCGTCTGCAACGGGACTGCCGGCAAGCTCCACACTCACGTTGACAGCCACACGCCCCTTCAGCTCCGCGTCCGGTGAAGCACAGCCAACAAAGACACAAGCCGAGGCCATCACCAATGCAAAAACGATGGGTGTGCAGAGGAGAAGGCCGGTCCGACTGTGCCCGCGGTAAGGCATGCACTGACTGTTGGACTGAACAGGCATTTTCATATTCTTGAAGTCATTCTCACATCAGGCAGCACTGTATTACCTCGCCGACTGGCAGACGTAACGGCGATTTTTGTGTTTCGGATCGCTTCCGGCAATCTCACAGAAAGGTGAACCCCGGGATTCCCGAATCAGGATCCCGTTCGTCATTCAACGGACGCAGCCGATTTCACTTCGTCACTGCAACACAGACTCGCCGGTTCAGGATTCAAGCGAACAGTCAACAACACCGCCCAGTCAGATGCCAAGCCCTTGTCAGAATTCACCAATGACCTGGCCATCGTTTCGTTGGTGCAGATAATCCATGGTGTTGTAATCGGTGTTGTAGGAAACAAATCGAGCGCTGCCGTCGGTCAACAGAAAGTGACCACCGCCGCTGTGGTAGCTCCACCAGTGAAAGATGTCGTCTCCGGCCAGATTTCCGAAATCATCCGGAGGACGAAATCCGCCGATGTAATTCAGTCCGCCGTTACTCACGGCAAACTGCCAGATGTCGTGCGTCATCACGGTATCACCGTGACCGTTGGCACAGCCAAGCAGACTGAAATTCCACATTCCGTAACCACCAAACTGAGTCACGATGCCTCGTTCACCAGCCAGCAGTGTATTGGACGTACCATCGGTGAACTGACTCATCCGAACCGGCCGACGATTGATCGCTCCGGACGACAAGTCAGACACCGGACTGCAGTCGTAGTAAAACTGATTGCTGCCGATGCCTCGATGACCTCCATTGCCCAAGTAACTGGTTGTTCCCATTTCGATGGTAAACGTCACTTTGCTGCCGGACTTTGGGTCCGAAGGACATGCCAGTGCGACCAGATGCTGAGACGAGATTGGATCTTCGTCAGCAGCCAGACTGTTGTTGGCCTGATTGAACAGGTTGGCCTGATCGATGTAGGGCAGCAGGTGAAAAATCCAACTGCGAGCCGACGTGGGCTTGATGCGATTGTTACCGGAATCAACCGTCCAGATGGATGACGGTGGAAACGTCAAATGCACGTCGTGATAGTTGTGCAAAGCCAGTCCGAGCTGCTTCAGGTTGTTTCGACACTGAGTTCGTCGAGCCGCCTCCCGGGCCTGCTGAACGGCAGGCAGCAAAAGTGCGATCAGGATGGCGATGATGGCAATAACCACCAGCAGTTCAATCAGAGTAAATCCGCGAACGAGACGTTTCGATCGGCCTTGATGTCTCATCCGGAATTTCCTCACGAGGGCAGGGGCCTCGAACCATCGGGCATGGCTGGTCGTCTGTCTGAACAATTCAGCGTCGCCGCACGACCCACGCAATCGCCCTCATCATATGGTCTCAGTCACAAACAGGGGT
>JAGQPY010000330.1 GCA_020426485.1 Planctomycetaceae bacterium | reverse complement strand
AAAGATTCGCGTTATCTGTGCAGAGGCCGTTTCAAAACGAGTCGTTTCTCTTCAATTCCCCTGTCCGTGCTGCCAGAATGCCGGGTCTGACTCCTGTCACTGGAATTCAGGACAAACTGGCTGCGAGGTCGCCTTGAAAGAAACGTCGATTCAATCCCAGATCACCTGCCCACACTGCTGGCATCGTTTTCCGCCGGAAGAAACACTCTGGGCCTCCGCACATCCCAGACTCTACGGCGACGCTCGCCTGGGACCAGACGTGCAGCGCCGCTTCCTGCCGACTCGATTCGACCCCAGCGGCAATGCCATCGACAGCCAGGGATCGTTCTGCAGCGAAGTCTGCTGCCCAAAATGCCATCTGGTGATCCCCAGAACGATGTTCGAACTCAAGTGCATCTTCTACTCAATTCTCGGGTCTCCCGGTTCGGGCAAATCGCACATGCTGGCAACGACGACATGGCAACTGCGTCAGGCCATGGGACTGCGGTTCAAGCTGAGCATTTCGGATGCAGATCCCGATTCGAACCGGCAACTGAATGAACATGAAGAAAAGCTCTTCTTCAACGAACATCCGGATCGTCTGGCGACCATCCCCAAGACGGAAAAGGAAGGTGAACTTTATCAGCCGGTTCAGTTTGGTGACGAAACCATCTGGTACCCACGACCATTCGTCTTCGTGGTCCAGCCGCTGGCTGATCACCCTCACATCGCTCGGCGCGACGAGATTTCTCGTGCGATCTGCGTGTACGATAATGCGGGCGAGCACTTTCTGCCCGGTGGGGAATCGTCGATCAGTCCGGCAACACAACACCTGAATATCTCGCGAGGACTGCTCTTTTTGTTTGACCCTACACAGCACGCCAGATTTCGGGAAGCATGCAAGGAGAATTCAACGGACCCTCAGATCACCGGCACAGGACGCAGTCATCGACAGGATCAGATTCTGCACGAGGCCGCCAATCGAATTCGCACGCATTCCGGTCTGGCCCAGCAGCAGAAGTATTCCAAACCTCTGGTAATCGTCGTTACAAAGATGGACGCGTGGGGGCCAACGTTGTGGCCGGAATGGGACCAGCTTCCCGACCCCATTCGAGATTCACGCCAGGGAGTGGCCGGACTGGATGTCGGACTTATCGAAGAAATCTCCGCCAGGATCCGTGCCATCATGCTGAAGCAGGCCCCGGAGTTTGTGAATGCAGCGGAAGGATTTGCCGACAAGGTGACCTATATCCCCGTTTCATCGCTGGGACGTGGTCCGGAAGTCGATCAGGAATCCGGCCTGCTTGGAGTCCGCCCCAAGGACGTCAAACCCATCTGGGCAGAGGTACCACTGCTCTACATGCTGAACCAAACAAGCTCCGGACTGATCCCGGCTCTGGTTCGACGAAGTCGCGAATAAGAACCGCTGACATAACCAGGACAGGCAACCTTCCCGACAGGTATTTCACAGGGGTTTTACTCCACAGCGAAAGCCGGTCCCGGTTTTGCCGGCGTCTCTCAGGACCGGCATGTTGTTGATCCCGGTTGCATCGATCCGGTGCGACTGACATCTCGGAAGTCATCGTTCGGAGGAGCGTGGTTGCTCTTCCGTTGCAAACACCTTCAGGGCGAATGAGCCCAACACCAAAACAGGTTGCATGTGAGTTTTGAAGTTGTTTACACATCGGCCCGCCGCGGCCTTCGCGAAGGAGCCAGTGGATTCTGCACTGTCGCCGCGACGGAAGGAATTCCGCGTCTTTTGCATCAGAAGCTGGAATCACTCAGCGGTTATCGACACACGGAAGTCACCGCCGGGCGACCGTTGCCCGTCAATTACTCTCACGTCACTGTTCGACTTCAGCGAAACTTTTACCACGTGGTTTCGCGAATTTCAGACGCCGGAATCGATTACTCCGGACGCACCAACAAAATTGCTCATCACCTGGCACTGACTTCTTCTGAGTTGTCACATTTTCCCGATGGTCCGGCGGCGCTGCTTCTGGATGATTCGTACTGGTACAGTGAATGGAATGGTTCACCGCAGAATTTGCCGCCGGATCGGCTTCCGCACTCCGTCGCCGAACATGGAAACGCTTTCGCCACATGGGAACAGGTTTTTGGAGATTCCGGCTGGGCAGGAATTCTCGGTCGAGCCGCCAGCGACGGAATGCAAACGGTGTCAGTGATCGTTCCGGCAGGACGGGACACCATGAGCTTACTGAACGAAGCCCTGCAGCTGGTGCCTCGACATTTCCGATGGAAGATTTGTTTCAGCACTTATTTTTCTCAGCAGGCACCCGGCACAACCTGCCACTGGCGATTTGTCATTGATGGAACACGAGAATCCAGAAAGCTGCGCGCGCGAAGTCCGGGAATTCTGGTTGATCCTCTGGAATCGTCGGGCGGAGTTCCGGAGGACGATCCCTTCGTTGATGCTGTGCGCAACTGCACGCCCGAAGCTGTTCATTCCTTTTTCGACGCCCCACAACGCAGCCGACTCCGCCCCATGTCCAGGGAAGGAGGGGAAGGTCGGGTTACCGTTCGCCGACGAAGACCCGTCGAAAGACAGGAACGGCGTCCGACCTCGCCCTTTCTGTTTGACGAAGAAGAGACGGATGATGACGATGAAGAGTGGCAGAATGACACAGATACTCGATCGCCGCGACGTGGAACACCGTCCAAAACACAGGTGATCTGGCTTGTGCTTGGATTACTGCTGACAGTCGTCGTCATTCTTGGCGTGATCGCCTTCAGGAGGCTATCATGAGTCGGCGGGAGGAATGCCCCGATGTCACAGGTTGAAGGAGGAACCTGATGAGAACAGGTCATCGTCAACAGATTCAAATTCGCAGTTTTGCAGTACGGGGCAACTAGATAATGTCGGACATTGCAGAAATTCACGAACTTCTGGAAAGCGTTCGAGTAACGCTGGCAAGTTCGATGAACCCCGACCGAGAACAACTCGAACGTCTGCACAACGAACTGGATGCTGAGATTCGCGTTGCGAACAAACGCCTGCGCGAATGTGACGCACTGCTGGCTGATGGGCATCGCAGTGAAGCCATCCAGCTGGCCGAACAGGAACCCAACCTTCTGGAAGTTGTCTCCATTCTGGATTTCCCGGAGTTGCCCGAATGGAATGATTTCGTTGCCGAACTGGGACTCACCGTCACGCCGGAACTTCAGATCGATATCGCCACGGACCTGAACAGTGCCTATGACGAAGACGAGCCGCTGGAAAAGCTCCTCCGAAAGTTTCGAGTCTATTCGCTGGGCCGCGCGCCGCTGAGAAGTCGAATTGACCTGCTCAGACAGATTGCGAAACGAGATGAAGCAACATCCTACTGGAAGGACGACCTGAAATCGTATGAACAGGTGCGGCTCCGGCAGATGGTGGATGAAGTCCGGGAGGCAACAGGTTCCAAAAATCATGCCGACATCCGCCGGCTTCACGACGAACTGCATCGCAAGTCGTGGAGCGTCAAACCGGACAGAAAGCTGATTGAGAGAATCGATCAGTTCATGAATGATGTCCGCCAGCAGGATGCAGTTGAACGTCTGGCAGACCTCTCCGACGAACTACGGACGGCTCGGAAAAATGAGGACGCTGACACGGTCAAATCCATGATCGGACAGTGGGAAGAACTTGCTCAGAAGTGCAATCAGAATTCCACGGCGTTCGAGCATCTCAAAGCAGCCGTGAAGCCTGTCTACGATTGGCTATCAGAGCTGGGGCAACAGGAAGAAGATGAAAAGCTGTTCGCCAATGAAGTGAAGAAGCTTCAGAAGATCCTGCGGTCCGACCAAAGCACTTTGGACCAGATCTACCGCCAGTACGATGTGCTGGAGAGTTTCGAACAGTTTGAAATCCCGGAAGCAGTTCAATCACGGTTTGAAGCACGTCTGGCAGAAATTGACAAGCAGCAAAAAAACAAGCAGATGATGACAATCGGCGGAATCGCCGTCGGCGTTATCGTTTTATTGATTATTGCAGCAAAACTGATTTTCTGACCAAGTCTGCAGAGAACACTGTACCAGGGCGTCAGCGTGGCACGCGGCTATTACATCCGAAATCGAGGCCGAAAACTGGGTCCTCTGACCATCGAAAAACTGCATCTCATGGCGCGCCGTGGGAGGTTCGGACGCCATTTCGAGGTGTCCACTGACGGAAAGCGATGGTCTTCGGCCGATGAGTATCCGGAACTGTTTCCGGAGGGCGGTGCTGCTGATACTTCTGACTCTGCCGCCGATGACGACAGCAGCCACGACGATTTCGATGTCGATGCTCCTCTGGTCGACGAACCACGACCGGCAAATCACGAAGGTCGCCGGTCCATGCGGCCGTCCCAGCGCAGTCGAAGTGAACGATCACCCGGCTCGCGACGCAGTGGACGTGCGCCGACCTCTGGGGAACCAGCCGACGCTCATGAACGTCGACCCCGGCGGCGAGAAACAGAATCACGGACGACCGACCGAGAACGGCGACCGCGCCGCAGTGAGTCCGATGCAAAATCAAACGCTGCGGCCGCGAAGGATCGCGATGTCGAAGCCAGGCCGAAGAAAAAAAAGAAGAGTGGTTCAAAATCAGTCTCGTTCTCGGACGTTCCTCCGCCGGAAAAAAAACGCGGCGGCTTGATGGGATTCTTGTTTGGAAACCGAAAGACGGTCGAAGATGAACATCCGCATCTGCGAAAGCTGGCCCATGTTCAACGGACACTTCAGGACATTGGATTCGGGCCGGAAAAACTTGTCTTCGTGGGTGCCGGTGGTGACGAGATCTCGGTCCGAGAACACATGAACTCCGGAGATGGGCCTCACCTGCTGGGACTGGTCACAACCATCGCATTTCAGTCAAAAACGACCGACATTCACTGCGAACCCTCCGCCTCCGGTGTCGAAATCCGGATGCGAATTGACGGTACGCTGGTTCCGCTTGTGGAAATCCCCAAAGCAGCCATTCAGAAGATGTACGGCGTCATCAAAGTGCTGTGCCAGATTCAGATCGGGGGAAAACTCGACGTACAGGAAGGCAGCTACTCGTCAGTCGCTCCAGGGCGTCGTTCCGATTATCGAATCAGTTTTACACCGTCCGTCCATGGACAAAAGCTGGCTATTCGAGTTCTGGATGCACAGAACGCGCCGCAGACATTGAAGCAACTGGGCCTGCCAGGTGCGTTCGTGAAGACAATTTCCGCCGTGATGAAGCAGAACGCGGGTATGGTTCTGATGTGCGGCCCGACAGGTTCCGGGAAAACAACAACACTCTATTCCATGCTGCGCAGCGTGGACTTTCGTTCCCGCAACGTGATGACACTGGAAGATCCGGTGGAATACCAGATCGACGGTATTACTCAGATCAACATCGATTCTGAACACGGCAAAAGTTTTTCGGACATGCTTCCGGCTCTTCTGCGTCAGGACCCGGATGTTCTGCTGATTGGCGAAATTCGCGATGCCGAATCGGCGAAGATCGCAATGCAGGCCACCATGACCGGGCATCTGGTGCTGTCAACGGTTCATGCACCTGACACATTGTCGACTCTGCATCGCCTGCTCGATCTGAATGCGGACCCGAACATGGTTGCCGCTGCCCTGGACCTGATCATGTCGCAACGACTTCTCAGAACACTTTGTGAAGAGTGTCGCCAGCGCCGGCGGCCTGATCAGGAAGACATCCGTCGTCTTGGCGGAGCCGTTCGGGATGCGATTTACGAACCTGGAGGATGCCGCAAATGCCTTGGCACAGGCTACTCCGGACGGCGAGCAATCTTTGAACTCCTGGACGTCAAGAAACAGGTGGGGGATGCCATTCACGGCAATCCCAACATCGTCCAGCTCCGAAAGGCAGTGCAGGGCACGGCGTTTCAGTCGCTCCGTCAAAACGGCTACTCACTTGTCGCTCAGGGAGTCACAACATTTGACGAAGTGGATCGCGTCATCGGCGTCGAATAGTCAACGGCTGATCGCACCGCGAGTCGCGCGACTCTCGTGAAGAGCAAAACGTCGCTCGATTCAATTTCGAGGCAGAGGGAACCTGAAGAGGATACAGGACGGACTGCTGGGTGAAAGCCGCCGGATTTCACCTGAGACTTGAATCAGATCACTGTGACCTGACGCAACTGATCAGTCGCTCCCCCCTGATGCCACCGACTTCAAAAACCGCTCGGCTTGTTCCTGCTTGGCTCCATTCAAGGCCATCTGTGGCGGCTGTAGGAAACATCTGCCGCACAGCTGAACCGCAATGCAGTGGTTCTTCCGTGTATGTCAGATCTGACGCGCGAAAAACAACTCGTCCGGAAGATTTGCCGGAACTGAAGAATCATTTTGCAGCATTGCAAAGCCGTTCGGCAACATTGCCAAACCGTTCGGCAATACAGCAGAATCGCTTGGAAGGGGCTCCATCACCGCAGGGCAGGCTCCCGCGAGGCTAAAACAGATCCAGTCGCAGATTTATCAGCAGCTCATGAGATTCGAGGTCGGTTTGGTAGGTGCCGGCCGGAAAGCCGCCGTTTGCTGTGACCAGACCAATCGTCATGTCGCCAAGATCAACGTATCTCCAGCCGACGTCGAGCGTAATTCGTTGCCTGATT
>JAGQPY010000032.1 GCA_020426485.1 Planctomycetaceae bacterium | reverse complement strand
CGCATTCAATCCTTCGAACTGGCATTCCGCATGCAGACGGAAGCAGCGGATGCCTTTGACGTATCGCGCGAACCCAAACATATTCAGGAAATGTACGGTGACGGCGTGAATGCTCGACAGATTCTGATTGCTCGCCGACTTGTCGAACGCGGAGTGCGGTTTGTGCAGGTCTGGCACGGAGCGGGGCAGCCCTGGGACAACCATGACGACATTGAAGTCAATCATCGTCGGCTGGCAGATCAGTGTGATCAGGCCATCGGTGCTTTGCTGAAGGATTTGAAGGCCCGGGGAATGCTGGAAGATACTCTGGTGATCTGGGGTGGCGAATTCGGGCGAACACCCGTCGTGGAACTTCCCAAAAAGGGCTCAAATGCCGGGAAAATCAACGGTCGAGACCACAATCACTGGGGTTTTTCCATGTGGATGGCCGGCGGCGGCGTACGTGGAGGATATGTCCATGGAGCAACCGATGAATTTGGATTCAAGGCTGTGGAAAATAAGGTCCACGTGCATGACCTGCACGCCACGATTTTAAAACTGATGGGTTTCGATCACGAGAAATTCACATTTCGCTACGCGGGCCGTGACTTCAGACTCACCGACCTTTATGGAAACGTTGTTCCGGAATTGATCGCGTGACCGTTCGATTGCTGACTTTTCGGGAAGATTGTTCCGGTACATCAGGGCCGTTAAGATCGGGTTTCCACTGTTTGGTTCGGCTGGTTTTTTTACGCCAAATCCAAAACCCGGGGCACGGTCGGTCTGTTGCTGCTGGTCGCTGAGGAAACATTTTACTCTGCAGCCTGTCGGCTTTTGTCGTTGATCGCCGTCCTCAATATTCTGGATGCTTCCTTAAATCTCACCGCTTGTTACAGCGTGTGTTACTCAGGTTTCCGGTTTTCATGAGTTCTGTCACTGAGACACAAACACAACCAACACCTGTCTTGCCGACGACTGGCTTTGATTACCAGCCGGCAACACGAGTTGTCTTTGGTGCGGGATGTTTTCGGCAATTGGGAGCACTGGCGGAAGGGCTGGCTGGTCGTAGTGTGCTTCTGGTCACTGATCCGGGACTGCGAGAGGCTGGTCACAGTCGAACAGCAGAAAATCTGTTGAGCGAAGCCGGGCTGTCCGTGGCTGTGTTCGACGAGGTTTCACCAAACCCCACCACGGACGATGTTAATCGTTGCGTAGCCTTCGCTCGGGATCATTCTGTGGACCTGATCGTCGGACTGGGTGGCGGCAGCAGCATGGATTGTGCGAAGGGCACGAACTTTCTGCTGACCAACGGCGGGCGGATGGAAGATTATCGAGGCGTTGGTCGAGCGAAGCAGGCCATGCTTCCGATGATTGCTGTTCCCACCACGTCCGGCACCGGAAGCGAAGCCCAGTCGTTTGCCGTGATTGCCGACCCGGTGACTCACATGAAGATGGCGTGCGGTGATCGCAAGGCGGCCTGCCGCATCGCCATTCTGGATCCTGAGTTGACAGTCACGATGCCGCGATCCGTCGCCGCTGCCACCGGGGTTGACGCGATGACTCACGCGCTGGAAAGCTACGTGACGAAGAAACGCAATCCGATTTCGCAGATGTTTGCCGCAAAAGCATGGGAACTGTTGTCCGGTTCTTTCCTGACGGCTTTGGAACAGCCTCGAGATCTCGTCGCACGAGGCAACATGCTGCTGGGGGCTCACCTTGCGGGAGCGGCCATTGAAAACAGCATGCTGGGGGCTACCCACGCGATGGCCAATCCGTTGTCAGCCCACTTTCAGATGGTTCATGGAATTGCTGTGGGCGTCATGATGCCGCACGTGATTCGGTGGAATGCAGCTGAAGTTCCGGAACTCTACCGGAATCTGGCCGTAACAAGTGGCTGGGCAACAGCGAAGGATTCGGCGCGGGACGCAGCGGAAGCTCTGGCGTCCGGTTTTACAAAGATCCTGAAGTCCGCCGAGATGCCGATTTCGATCAGTGGTGCTCTGCGCGACGAAGCGGCATCCGGATTGATCCCAACTCTTGCGCAGGAAGCTCTGCAGCAGTGGACCGGAACATTCAATCCCCGGACCATGGATGTGGCGGCATTCACAGAAGTCTACGAAAACGCATTCTGATCGAAATAACAGTCACCCGTGTCCTGTCACGCCGGAGAGGAGTCTTCAGCCGATGTCTCAGCACCTGACACGTCGAACAGTAGTCGCGGCCCTGACGACAGCGGTTGTCAGTCCGTTCTGTCACGTTGACAGAATTGCAACAGCCGCTGAGGACGATGGTTTTTCTGCACCCTCGGAAACAAGCTGGGCCTCCTTTCGCAACGGACCGGCTCAGCGAGGAATCGCCGGATGCACGCTGTCGGACGATCCGAAGGTCGTCTGGGAACAGGAATCGCCGGACGGTTGGGTGGCCACTTGTGCGGTGGTTGGCCGTCACGTCTACGCTCCCGCGCTGGCAGGTTATCTGCACTGTCTGGATCGAGAGACCGGCCGGGAAGTCTGGAAGTATCGATCCATCGAAAGCACCGACGAAAAGAAGTTCGCGCCCGGCTTCAAAGCGGCTCCACTGGTCACCGCAGATGCTGTTTACATCGGCGATGAAGATGGTGTGTTGCACGCCGTTGAGCGCAGGACGGGAAAGCTGCTGTGGAAGTACACCACCGATGCGGAGATCGCCGGTGGTGTGGCTCAGTATCAGAACAACCTTCTGCTGGCATCGCACGACGCCTTCCTGTACTGCCTTTCCGGGAAGGGCGATGAGGTCTGGAAGTTTCAGACCAATGACAGAATCAATTGTTCGCCGGCCGTGGCGGAACACTTCAGTTTTGTGTCGGGCTGTGATGAGCACCTGCGAGTAATTGATCTGATGTCCGGCGCCGAAGTACGCGACGTGCCCATGGAATCCTATCTGATTGCTTCACCGGCCATCGTCGAAGATGAACTGTACGTCGGGTCTCACGGAGGTGATGTGGCGGCCGTCAACTGGAGAACCGGAGAGATTCGATGGCGCTATGAATCGGAGCGAAAAATGCCGTTTCATGCCTCTGCCGCCGTCACAGACGAACTGGTCCTGGTGGGTGGCCATGACAAGGCGATGCATGCCATTGATCGACTTTCCGGCAAACGTCGCTGGCATTTTGCCACTCGAGCACGGATTGAATCTTCGGCGGCCAGCGTCGGTGATCGTGTGTTTTTCGGCTCCGGAGACGGCAACATCTATGGGCTGAAGCTGACCGATGGTACCGAGGTCTGGAAGTTCAATGCCGGAAAGCCGGTGAACGCTGGCATTGCGATCGGAGAAGGTTGTATGGTAATTGGTGAGGACAGTCAGAACGGTCGGCTGCGCTGTTTTGCCTGAATTCCGGTTCCGCACTGAAGTGTCTGGCCGTCGTCCTTAATTCTGTCGCCATCGACGATTGTCGATTGAATCAAATTGAAAACAGGCTGCTGCTCAGCCTTACCGTTCAGATGTATTGGATCAAATCATGACCACCGCAGACGTTTCCACAACGACCGAGGTTGGCAGTTACTTCATTTCAAACTATCCGCCGTTTTCACTTTGGAAGCCGGAACACGTTCCGGAGCTGCTGGAAGCCTTTCAGAAGCCGGCTTCAGAAACGGGGCCGACGCCTCTCGGTCTGTACATTCATATTCCGTTCTGCCGAAAGCGATGTAAGTTCTGCTATTTTCGCGTCTATACCAACCAGAATGCGAAGGCCATTGAAGACTACGTTCAGGCGCTGATTCGTGAGATTGAGGTGATCAGCCATGAACCGGCGGTCGAAGGACGTCGACTGGAATTTGTCTATTTTGGTGGCGGCACACCATCGTATCTGAGTTCTAAACAGCTGCGATCCCTGCGGGAACGCATGAGCGAACACGTCACCTGGGATGATGCCAAAGAGGTGACGTTTGAGTGTGAGCCGGGGACGCTGAGTCTGGAGAAAGTTCAGACCCTGCGCGATATCGGAATCACTCGGATTTCACTGGGCGTGGAAAGCTTCAACGATCGCATTCTGGAAGAAAACGGTCGCGCTCACCTGTCGCCGGAAGTCCTGCGGGCCTACGACTGGATTCAGGAAGTCGGGTTTCCGCAGGTCAACATCGATCTGATTGCCGGAATGGTGGGAGAAACCGATGAGAACTGGCACACTGGAATTGAAAAAGCCATTTCGATGAAGCCGGACAACATTACGATTTATCAGATGGAGTTACCCTTTAATACGGTCTACTCCAAAGAGATTAAGGAGCAGGGCCTGGAGTCTCCCGTGGCGGACTGGCCCACCAAACGTCGGTGGGTCAGCGAAGCGATGGATCGATTACAGGAAGCCGGGTATCACGTTTCCAGCGGCAACGAGATGGTGCGAAATCCGGAAACAGACCATTTCATCTATCGCGACAATGTCTGGCGAGGATGTGATCTGCTGGCCACGGGGGTATCGTCCTTCGGGCACTTTCAGGGAGTGCACTATCAGAATCTGGACAGGATTGAAGACTACATCGAAACGGTCAATCGTGGAGAGCTGCCTGTGAATCGAGCATTGAAGCCGACGTCACATCAGCTGCTGATTCGTGAGCTTGTGCTGCTGATGAAGGAAGGCCGCATTTCCCGGCAATGGTTCCGTGATCGTTACGGCGTCGATATTCTTGAAGAGTTTGGCAAGGCTTTCGCAAATCAGCAGTCGGCCGGATATCTGACCCTTGAAGGCGATCAGGTGATTTTGACTCGCAAAGGATTGCTGCAGGTGGACAGTCTGCTGCCGGAATACTTTGAAGAAGAACATCGTGCCGTGCGGTACACCTGATCCCTTCCGAAGTCAGCGATCGAATTCGAACGTCGGTTTCGCTGTAACGTGAAGAGTGTTGCCCGGAAAATGCCCTTCGAAATTGGGTGTTGACTCTACTGTGAACCAAATCAGAAAAGTCAGAAATCTACTGTGAATCCGATTATCGAACTGGAACAACTCTGCGCTCTGTTTCCTGAACCAGCCGGCCAGCCGCTGTACAACTCCGCAGTTCATGTGGCTCGCGAAGCCACTCCGGAGCCCTACCACCGGATGCTGGTTCACGAACATCACATGACGGTGACGATGGAGAGCTACCACGACTGCTCTGTGGACGTGGAAGTGGTGGATTCGGTTGCCGACGGCGATGTATACAGTCGCAAAATTCTGCTGAAGAAGCACGGAGAAGACACGGTCGTGCAGTTTGGCATCGTTCGCTTCAATTTCAGCTTTGTAACGCCTGCCGTTCGCAGAGAAATTGAGTCCGAAGCCGTTCCGCTGGGCCGTGTACTGATTCAACATAACGTCCTGAGACACATCGACTTAGGTGCGATCATTCGTTTTACGGCCGGTCCGGGGTTGAGTCGATATCTGCGGATGGACGTTAATCAGGAAACTTTCGGACGGATGGCTACTATCTTCTGTAACGGCGCTCCGGCCGTCGATTTGCTGGAAATCTCCGCACCCCTGAAATGAACGACGTTCCCGGTTGTTGGGTTCCGGTCCTGTATCAACAGCGTGAGTCTCATGATTGATCCAAATCCCGCCAAAACATTCAATTACCTTCCGGAAGTTTCAGAAGCGTACGACGTCATCGTGATCGGTGGTGGTCCCGCTGGTGCCGCGACAGCGGCTCTGGTTGCCGAGCACGGGCACACTGTGCTGCTGCTGGAGCGTTCGTCCCTGCCTCGGTTTCACGTTGGTGAGTCGCTGATTCCGGAAACCTACTGGCCTCTCAAACGCCTGGGGCTGATTGAACGGCTGAAAGCATCATCCTACCCCCGCAAGTTCAGCGTGCAGTTTGTCAGTGAAGGTGTGAAGGAATCGGCGCCTTTTTACTTCGATATGTACAACCCGCACGAAAGCAGCATGACCTGGCAGGTTGAACGAGCGGATTTCGACATCATGCTGATCAATCGTGCTCAGGAACTGGGTGCGACGGTGTGCACATCGGCTCATGTGACAGAAGTGGTCATGGACGACAATCAGGCTACCGGAGTCAAATGCCGGTTCACAACAGAATGTGGAGAGAAGCAGGATCGCGAAATTCGCAGCCGAGTGGTTGTTGACGCGACCGGTCAGACCGCGTTCATCAGTAACCGACGGCGGCAGCGCGATCCCGATCCTCGACTCAAAAAGGGAACTGTCTGGACGTACTGGAAGGGCGCTCGACGTGACACCGGCCGTGATGAGGGTGCCACTATCATCATGCAGACTCCTGAGAAGAAGTCATGGTTCTGGTACATCCCGCTTCGCGACGACATCGTCAGTATCGGATGTACAGGCGATCTGAACTATATGTTTGGTTCCGGTGCCGGAGATCCTGAGGCCGTTTACGAACGTGAACTGCAGCGATGCCCGGCCATGCAGAGTCGACTGGAGAACGCAGAACGAGTTACTGATTACTTCTGCACGAAAGACTTTTCATACTACTCGCGCGAAACGGCCGGGCAGGGCTGGGTACTTGTCGGCGATGCCTTTGGCTTTATTGATCCCGTTTACAGCAGTGGCGTTTATCTTGCTCTGAAGGGAGCTGAATTCGCTGCAGACGCCATTCACGACGCGCTGCAGCGGAATGATGTCTCGGCGGCTCGACTGGGGCAGTGGCAACCTCTGTACAAGCAGGGCATCGAGAACTTTCGAAAGCTGGTCTACGCGTTCTACGCGGATGGCTTCAGCTTTGGTGCGTTTCTGAAAGACAATCCGCAGTACAAGTCCAACATGGTGGACATTCTGGTGGGCGACGTCTTCAAGCCCGGCGTCGATGAAATCTTCGACGCCATGGGAATTGTTCAACCAGCTCAGGCAGATGTTTCCAGTGAACCGGCGACGGTGGCCTGAACATGAGTGAACCCTTGCCCCTGATCGCCGCTGACCAGCTGGCCGATGGAGAATCAGCGGAGGTCGTTGCGGCTGGTCGCATCTTTGCCGTCTACAGAATTGGTGATGTCTATCACGTGCTGGACGGCATCTGCCCGCACTCCGGTGGCCCACTCGGCAAAGGCACGCTGAACGGCTGCATCGTCACCTGTCCCTGGCACGGCTGGCAGTTCGATGTGACATCTGGTCAAAACTGTCTGAGTGCCTCAATGCCGCAGCAACCACACTTCCAACCGGAAGTAATCGACGGACAGGTCTGCATTCGGCTGGAAACGCCTGAAGCGTGAAGTGCTGACCGCTTGCTTCGAAAAAAGCTTCTGATGCTTCCCGGTAAGCCGCGACAACGCATCTCCTGAAGGCGGACGCATGTGCGTTCAACTCCACCCGCGTCCATCAATGAGGTCACTGAGGACCTTATTCTATTGAGTAGCTGGCGTTTTGGATTTCGGCCGAGCGTTTGAGACTGGACGATTCTGTTGATGTCACTTTGCGTTGTCGCCAGCGATCCAGTCCGGCCCTCAGAAATTGCTGGAACTCTTCGCCGGTTGTATCCAGGCCTTTGAATACGGACAGAATTTCCTGACCATCCGGCGTGGCGATAATGTACGCCGGAATTCCAACGTCACCAAACCAGTTGCGTTGAAGGTCTCTGTTTCGAGCCAGGAGGCGCTCGTGTTCTTCCGGATTACTCTTTACTCCGGGGACTTCATCGACATACAGCTGAACCCGCACCAGATCTTTGATCACATCATGGACAGCATCCGTCGACAGAACGCCTTTCTCCATTCGACGGCAGTTGATGCAGTTGACGCCGGTAAAGTCCAGAAACATTGGTTGATTCGAGGTTGAAGCTTCAGCGACGGCTTTGTCGAAGTCCAGAGCGTACTGTAGTCCATCGTGTTCGATGAAGAATTCATCTCCGGAGCTGCTGAAATTAATCTGAGGCGGCGCGAAGGCCACGATCTGCTGCCAAAGCACGCCTTCCGGAGCTTTGGGGGCAAACAGTCCGGTGGCGATGTACACCGCCAGTCCCATAAATCCCAGAGCAAACACGCATCGGACCGGGCCGACGGCGTCAGTTGGCGTGTCATGCGGCATTCGGAAACGGCCGAGCAGATACAGTCCGGTCACGGTGGCAACAGCAATCCAGCTGGCCATAACCAGATGATAATCCAGATACTGGGGCGTTCCGGTCGGACTTAATCCCGTATCCGCGACGCTCAGGAATTTTGTGACAATAGCCAGTTCCAGCAGCCCCAGAGTGACCTTCACAGAGTTCATCCAGCCACCGCTTTTGGGCAGCGACTTCAGAAATCCGGGGAACAGAGCCAGCAGGAAGAACGGAGATGCGAAAGCCGTCGAAAAGGCCAGCATGCCGATGATGGGCATGAAGTAGTCACCCTGAGCAGCCCAGACCAGAAGTGATCCGACAAAGGCAAACGTGCAGGTGAATGACACCAGCGTAAAGGTTAGTGCCATGAAGAGCACGCCCACAATGCCGCCGGATTCCTGGTTCTTTGCAGACCATGTCAGCAGCCACGAAGGCACCTGGATTTCAAACATACCCATCAGCATCAGGGCGAACACTGTAAAGACAATGGCGAACATCAGGTTGAGCCATGGGTTGTTGGCCAGTTCGTTCAACGCGGTTGGGCCGACAAGTACAGCCATCAGCAGGCCAAGCACTGTGAATGCACAGATGATTCCGGCACAGTAAATCACCGCCAGTCGTATGGTCGCTCCCGCTTTTTCGTGACCCTGCTTCAGAAAGTAGGCCACCGTGACCGGAATCATGGGGAAGACACACGGCGTCAGCAGGGCCAAAAATCCGGCACTGATGGCCGACAGAATGAAGGGAATTAATCCCGCCTGTCGGCTGTCGTCACCGAACGCTGCTGCCTGATCCTGAGTGTTGGATTCTGCGGTGCCGGGAACGCCCGCCACGGCCTGCGGCGAAGATCCTGCTGTGATGACAAACGGAACTTCCGTCACTTCCAGACATTCGCGAGGATTGCAGACCTGGAACAGGATGCGGCCCTTAACGTTGACCAGGTGATCTGTCGCCGTCAGTTTCTGAACCCATTCCACCTGATCGTGATGAACCTCCACCACATCTTTCGCACTTAAGCCAGGCTTGCGCTCCGGTTCCTGCTGGCTGAGAGCAACGCCAATGGGTTCCGCCCCGTCAACAGATTCCAATATGATTTCTGTGGGTGTCGTGCCCAGAACGTCAGGATTCTGTGTCACCGAGTATGTGTGATAGGGCTGGTCAATGATGGCCTTCACGTGCAGCGAAACATCGTTCCCCGGAATCGGGGCCGCTGGCTGCAACGAAACTTCAAAGCGAATGGGCGGCTGTGAAAGATCTTTGGGCAGCCGCATCTGTGGAACCAGGTTGACCACAGAGGATGCTGCAACCGAGCTGCCGACGGCCGACGATTGCTGGCCTTGGGCAGGTACATCAATCGTCGCGGGAAGTGATGCCGTGAATTTTTGGGGCGGGTCAATCAACAGGCAGTTGGTGTCACTGCAATACTGACCGGTGAGTTCTCCGGAAACGGTCATCCCGCCCTTCAGCTCACCGGCAGGCAATTTCAGTCGTTGAGTCCATGTGACGCGGTCGTAGAACTTCTCCATCGTTTCATTGATGACGTCGTCCTTCACGACTTTGGGGGGCCGGTCGGAACGCATGTTCCCATCCGGACGAAATCCGGAAGCCTGAGTAATGGTGATTTTGGTTCGCGTGCCGTACGGCGTTGTTGCGGAGTAAATGTAGTGATGCGACGGCAGTTCAACCGTGACCTTCAGGTCGGCGGTCATGGCATCAACGGGGAGAAGCTCCGCTGTGACTTTTAGTTCGCCGCTTCCTGTATCTGACGAATCGCTGTGGCCACCGAAGGAAAACTCATTGCCTCCCAGGAGTCTGGGCAGCTTATTTTGAGCAACCGCGGTGGAAACTGTTCCCAGGCAAAGACCTGCAATCAGGAGATAGCGAAACATTGGAAGTATTCCGTTGGCACTGCGAACAGTGATTTGAATCGGTCGAGCAACATCCGGGAGGTGGCGGTCAGAAATTTCACATTGTCGCCGGGCTCTCGAACTTCGCCATTCTTGGAGCACAACACGCAGAGGTAAACCCGCCGGGGACGGAAAATTACGCTTTCAGGAATCGAACACGGTACGACAATACGTAAAACCGTCAGATGTTCTTTATTGGTTCGGTCTTACGGTATTATGCTCTTTCTCTGCCTTCTTTGGAATTGGCGGCGGGAAACTGCCCGGTTTATCTCAATTTTGTAATCTTCAACAGGAATCGACCTGTCGGCAAAAACTGCCGCCTTTTCGAAATTATCATTGGCAACCTTTGCTGAAGTTTGTCGCCACAAGGCCTGAACGATCGTAACCGGGAAAAACGACATTCCCCCCACAGCAACGTCCATCACAGAGGTCTGAATCGTTGCAAAATTGTGAATCGGATGAATGTTCCCTGCTGACAAAGCTGCGCGAGACTCCGGAGCTGTTCGAGCAGATACGGACAAGTGCTGAAAAAGAACTAAGCTCACAGGAGCAACTTCGTCGGAAATTTGCCCCCGACCTGGTGCGTGCCGCGATGGTTCTGGTGGAGGCTCGACAGAAGGCCGCTTCAATCCTGCCATCCGCCGACAGTTTGTGGCTGAATCGAGTCGGTCTGGAGCAGGCCACGCACTGGCAGGTTGCCCATCACAAAGCCAGGCGTTTTTCGTCAGTGGCGGAAGTTTACGACCTGTGTTCAGGTATTGGCGTGGATTCCTGTGCGCTGGTGCAGCATTCAGAAGTCGTCAGCGTCGATCGTGATCCGGCCATGGGGTTGCGGTGCCAGTGGAACATCGAAGCCTGGAGGCAAACCGGGCATTCCTCGACTCAGTTCTGTCACCAAACTTCGGTTGCCGACGTGGAGGATCTGCCATTGGAGGGAAGGTATGTGCATGCTGATCCTGATCGTCGCGACGGACGCGATCGCCCTGTCAAACGCCTTGAGCAATACCGCCCGAATCTCGAATGGATGCAGAACGTGATCCGAACCGCTCGAGGTGGAGCAATCAAGCTCGGTCCTGCCAGCAACTTCCTTCAGAAGTTTCCGGGATGCGAGATCGAACTGATCAGCTATGGTGGCGAATGTCGGGAAGCGACTGTCTGGTTTGGTGAGCTGTCCGGATCACACCCTTTTCGGGCAACTGTCCTTCCTTCCGGCGAATCCATTCACGGAGATCCGCTGCAGGCAAATTGCCCGGTGGCTGAATGTTGCGGTGAGTATCTTTTTGACCCGGACCCAGCTGTCGTCAGGTCAGGCCTCCTGGACCTGGCTGGAGAAATAGGGCAAATGAGAAGGATGGATCGAGAAGATGAGTATCTGACTTCCGATGTTTGCTCCGCGAATGCCTTCGTGACGCCATACAAAGTGGAGGCCGTGCTCGGTGGCAATCCACGGGAACTAAGGAAGTATCTCCGTCAGGCGCCGTCGTCCTCATACGAAGTCAAATGTCGCCGTTTGAAGGTGGACGCCAACGCACTGCAAAAGCAATTGCCACGGGGGGAATGCCCGCCACGAGTAGTCCTGTTTGCGAGACAAAACGGAAAAGCCAGTATCATCGTCGCTCGTCGGTTCGATTTTCGTCAGAATGACGCGAGTGTACATTGCGATCCTCGGTCATAAAGTTCACCGAATTCCTTTTTGCACACGCTTTGCTTTCACCGCGTCGGCATGCTCACAAGGCAGCGTGATCCAGCCTGACCGATGCCCGTTTTGTTTGTTCTGCTTGAGACGGAGACGGCAATGAACAACATCCTTGCAGTGGTTCTCGCTGGCGGTAAAGGTTCGCGTCTGGAGCCTCTTACGCTGGACCGAAGCAAACCCGCGGTACCGTTCGGCGGTGCGTTTCGAATCATCGATTTCACGCTGTCAAATTGCATCAACAGTGGCCTTCGCCGGATTCTGGTTGTCACACAGTATAAGGCTGCCAGTCTTGAACGACACATTATGCGAGGCTGGCAGATTCTGTCGCCGGAACTGGGTGAGTTCATTACCGTTCGTCCGCCGGAACAACGCGTTGACGAAAACTGGTATCAGGGAACGGCTGATGCTCTGTATCAGAATATTTACACCATCGAACAGATTCTGCCGCGGCATGTCCTTGTCCTGAGCGGCGACCATATTTACCAGATGAACTATGCTCGGTTCATTGCAGATCATATTCAGTCGGAAGCTGACTGCAGCATCGCCTGCCTGCCTGTACCAATCGACGATGGCAGACGTTTCGGTGTGATGCAGATTGATGACGACCGGCGAGTCATTGGGTTTGCGGAGAAGCCGGATTGCCCCATGCCGCTCCCGGCAGATCCGAATCGGTGCCTGGCATCAATGGGAATCTACATGTTTCGCACAGAGTTTCTGTTTGAACAGCTCTGTCGAGATGCGAATCAACCAGCCAGCAATCGTGATTTCGGCAAAGACATCATTCCGTCAATCATCGACCAGCACCTGGTGCGTGCATGGATGTTCGTTAATCCGGTGACCGGTGAACCAGTTTACTGGAAAGACGTCGGAACGCTGGAGTCGTACTATGAAACCAACATGGATCTGATTTCTGTCGATCCTAAACTGAACCTGTACGATCCCGAATGGCCGTTTCGTTCCTTTCAGCCTCCCTTGCCGCCGCCAAAATTTGTATTCAATGATGCTTCGCCGGGGCAGGCCCGTGTTGGACATGCGGTTGACAGCATGGTTTGTCCGGGGTCAATCATTTCCGGAGGCACAGTGGAGCGATCAATTCTGGGGCCATCTGTGCGAGTCAACAGCTATGCGGAAGTTCGAGATTCGATACTCTACGAAGGCGTAAGTGTCGGTCGATACGCGCGAGTTCGTCGCGCGATTATTGACAAAAACGTTCGTGTGCCGGAAGGCATGAGAATCGGCTACGACCCGGACGAAGATCGTCAGCATGGGTTAACGGTTTCAGAATCGGGCCTGGTTGCAGTGCCTCGTAACGCGCATTTCGATCAGAATCATAACGTCATGAAACCGCACTTCAGCTATCTTGACGTTCGTAACCGAATTCATTGATTGCCTGCTCTGCGCGAAACGGCTGGCGAGTGAACGGTCACCAGAAAGCCGAAACACTGTTGATGTGCCCAACGGGGAGCAACAGCAGGAATTCGCCGCTCCATCATCCTGCAGACACGACGTACACGTCTGCCGATGAGGCCGATCGAATCCGCGCAGCAAGAAACGCGCATTCTGAAATGCGCGTTTCCTGTGGAGTGTGTTCTTCGTTCTTAGGGCAACGGAAGGGCTTAGCCCTTTTTGTTGTTGCCGGTATCCACTTCCCAGGATTTTGGCTTTCGTTCTGTCAAACGAGTCGCCTTTCCTGTGCGGTCGCGGAGGTAATAAAGTTTTGCTCGACGGACACGTCCGTGACGAACGACGTCGATCTTTGCGATCTTCGGGGTATGTACCGGGAACACTCGTTCCACACCTTCACCGGCGACAATTCGTCGAACTGTAAAGGTTTCACTGATCCCGTGACCTCGACGCGCGATGACCACACCGCTGAAGATCTGAATGCGTTCTTTGTTGCCTTCAAGGATACGAGTGTGAACATCAACTGAATCGCCAATTGCGAAATTCAGTGGATCCTGTCGCAGGCTTGATTCTTCTGCGATGTCCAGAAGCTTGTTTCTCATGACCAATTCCTTCTCGACGGCCACCGCTCGGGTCTGACCCGGTTCGGTTTATTTAACTCATTAAAAACGTGATCCACGTCACTTCGCGAGGTCAGACCCCTGCGACGGGGGTACCTGTTTCCGTTCGTCCAGCAGATCGGCTCGCCGTTCCGCCGTTCGTTTCAGACTTTCTTCATGCCGCCATTTTGCAATGGCCGCATGGTTTCCGCTCAGCAGGACTTCTGGTACTGACATTCCCTGAAAAACCCGTGGTTTGGTGAACTGCGGGTGCTCAAGGAGGCCGGAATGGCTGAACGAATCATACTTACTGCTGGTTTCATCACCCAGAACACCTGGAATCAGGCGAATGACTGAATCAATCAACAACATCGCCGGGACTTCTCCGCCGTTGCAGATAAAGTCACCGACCGAAATCTCCATCGGCTGCAGACCCTGACGAATTCGGTCGTCGAATCCCTCGTAGCGTCCGCAGAGTATCACGATCCGCTCTTCCAGAGCCAGCTGTTCCACCAGTTTCTGGTCGAGTCTTTTACCCTGAGGGCTCATCATGACCAGCCGTGCCGGTCGCTGATCCCCGGACAGAACCGCTTCCACACAGTCGAAGACGGGTTGGCACATCAGTAACATGCCGGGGCCGCCCCCAAACGGTGTATCGTCGACCTGTTTGTGCTTTCCTTCAGCGAACTCACGAAAGTTGTGAGTCTGCACTTCCACAAGTCCGCGACTGATCGCCAGTTTCAGAATGCTCTGTCCAAGATAACTCTCAAACAGAGTCGGAAACAGTGTCAGCACATCGAACCGCATTCGCTGCTTCTTCCGCGAAGAAAAGCAAAGTCGACAGGGTTGCCTGCAGATTACTCTGCAGCTTCGCCGCCGGCTTCTTCAGCAGCTGGTGCTTCTGCTGATTCTGCTGGTGCCGGTTCCGGCAGAGGCTTGGGGGCCTGCATCGGCGGTGGAGCCGACGCTGTCCCAAACTTACCTTTTCGGACTTTGTTGATCAACGCATTGACTTTTTCAGACGGCTGAGCACCGACCGACAGCCAGTAGTCAATGCGTTCCATATTCAGGCTGACGCGCTTGGACTTATCAGCGACAGAGGTGTCGTAGAACCCAACCTCTTCAATGGCCTTGCCGTCACGTGCCCGCTGACGGTCCATGATACAAACGCGGTAGAAAGGACGATGCTTGCGTCCCATCCGCTTCATTCGAATTCGAACAGACATTCAACACTCCCAAGGAGGGAAAATCCCTCAACTCTAAGCTGAGTCATCACCCGGAACGGAAACAACCGCTCTCGTTAATGGCTCATCAGACAAACGAGCACCTTCAGTGCTGTTTGAAAATCAGATTTCCTGAACGAAAACAGCCGACAAAATACAACACGTCTGAACCAAAGGACGACGTTCCTCGCCCATCAGCCCCAGAAATCCAGTCAAAAACCGGAGAGACTTCCCCGGCGAGCACTCTCGCCATGTCGAAACCCCACCAAATCCAACGGCTCTGCCCGCCAACCGAATGCAGACCTACTTTCTTCGGTTTCGCTTCTTCGCTTTTTTGGCGTCTTTTCGTTGTTTCTTCTTCTTTTCCCGCAGAAGGTCCATGTCAGCCGGACCTCTTTTACTACGAAGCTTCTTGTCTCGTAGTTCGGCTCCTGGATTCATCAGGCCGCCATCAGCCAGCTGTTTCACGGCTTTCATGCGGTCTCGCAGCCCCATGCCGGACATGTCCTGCATGAGTTTGCCCATCGACTGAAAGTCCTTCAACAGTTTATTCACTTCCGCCGGATCAACCCCGCTGCCCTTGGCAATACGCATCCGACGACTGCGGTCAATCCTGTCCGGATTCTCCCGCTCATCCAGCGTCATTGAATCAATGATGCCTTCAATCCGCTTCATATCATCTTCCGGGTTGAGGTCGCCCATCTGGTCGACAACTTTTCCCATCCCCGGAATCATCTTCATGATTTCACGCATGGAGCCGAGTTTCTTGATCTGTCGCATTTGCTTGCGAAAGTCATCAAGAGTGAACCGCCCCTGCTGCATTTTCTCCTGCTGGGCGAGCATTTCCTGCTCGTCGAACTCCTGCTGGGCTTTTTCCACCAGCGAAAGTACGTCACCCATCCCCAGAATTCGCCCGGCCATGCGGTCCGGGTGAAACTGTTCAAGGCGATCCAGCTGCTCACCAACACCAATAAACTTGATCGGCACACCGGTGACGGCTCGCACACTCAGCGCCGCTCCGCCGCGAGTATCCCCGTCCAGCTTCGTCAAAATGACCCCGTCAAGCTCCAGTGCTTCGTTGAAAGCACGAGCACTGTTGACGGCGTCCTGCCCGGTCATGGCATCACAGACGAACAGACAGCAGTCGGGATTCACCCGGCTGTCAATTCGCTGCAGTTCCTGCATCAGCTCTTCGTCGATGCCCAATCGACCAGCGGTATCAAGGATGACAACTCGGGCATTTGCCGCAGCGGCCTGTTTGACCCCATTTCGGCAAACCTGAACCGGATCACTTTTGCCTGGATCTTCGGCATAGACCGGACAGCCAACCTGTTCGCCGATCACCTTCAACTGTTCGATAGCTGCGGGGCGCTGAAGGTCAGCGGCCACCAGCATCGGCGGAAACCCTTTGTCCTTCAGCAGTCGTGCCAGCTTTCCACAGGTTGTGGTTTTCCCACTTCCCTGCAGCCCGCACATCATAATAATGGTCATTCCCTCAGTTTTGAGGGGCAGATTGTGGTCACCAGCCATCAGGTCGATCAGTCCCTGATGGACAATACCCACAACCTGCTGATCCGGCCGAAGCGACTTCAGAACGCGTTCACCAACCGCCTCTTCCGTGATTCGTTTGACGAAGTCCTGAGCAACATCGTAAGCCACGTCGGCTTCCAGCAGGGCCGTTCGAACCTGCTTCATCCCTTCGCGCACGTTTGCCTCGGTGATCTTTCCGGTTCCCCGAAAAGCCGTAAAGGCGTTGCTCAGACCTTCTGTGATACTTTCGAACACAACGTGTGCCGGTGACGAGATGAAGAAAGCCTGCCCAGGTCACTTCCTCTGAGTCGGCTTCTGTGTTGTAAGTTGTTTATCTTCAGTTGGTTGCGGATTTTACGCGAGGCGCACAAATTGGCGACCTACCCGCGCGCAGAGTCCTCGCACAAACCGAATCGCGGATAGTATCGTCGCGAAAAGTCCCTGACAACCCGTTCCACGCAGGAACAAGGCGGGTTCCCGGGAATCGCCAACGTCACATTCGCTCCCGGAGTGCGATGAACAGAAACAACCGCCGAATTTCCCCGGATTCAATGGCTGAATCGGCGTAATCTGTTCAAGGCAAATAGTTTATTGCGAAGGCGGCCGGGCCGTCTCAGCCAATGCTCAGCAGAGAGTCAATTCCGCGTTTCAGGATGCCGTCAATGGCTGGATCGCACCAGGCGACACTGACAGCGTAGCCTCCCTGCGGATATGCGTCGGCGGTCGGAATGTACCATGGCCCGCCGTCACCATAAGCAGCGCATGCCACGAAGCGACCGATTCCCGTCTGCTGAGCATGCAGCTGGTACTCAACGAAGGATTCCGATGGCAGGTGCAGCATACTCACGTCATTAATGTGCAGGCCACTCAGTGTGATCGGAATTTCGGCGGCACGTCGCCGGAGCCATGCAACGGTGTAGGCCGGGCGGTTTCGATTGACCACCTTTTCGCTGTGATCTGAGATCTGCCGCATCAGCTTTTCTTCGTCGAAGCTGGAATTGCTGGGCGGAAGGATGTCGTTCGTGACCCATTTCACCGAACGGATTGGCTGCGGATCAAGGTGCTGTTCTGACCCGATGATGCCGTTCAGAATTCGTTCTGTCAGAACGGGCCTCATTTCATGAGATCCGTCATTGTATTTGCCGGCACCGATATTGCCGCCACATCCGTTGAAGTACAGATGGGCACAATCGGGCTCCTGAGCCTGCCGTTGCTTTCGGGCCAGACCGCAGAAGTCAGAACTGACTCGACCGTCGCCGTAGTAGCTCATGGGATGGCAGGCATAGTAATGGCAGGCCGCCAGCTTATTTTGGACGTTGTAAAACGCGATTGTCTTCAGCATCGGGTCGATCAGTCCTTCAGGCAGCGCGTGATGTTCAGGATTCTTTGAACTGCTGCCTCGCTGAGACGCCACTTTTCCATCCGGCCCAAGAATGCGTCGATTGCCGGCGACCCTGTCAACTCGGGCTTCTCCCTGAGCGATATGGGTCACCGGGGAGGTTTGCTTCAACGAATCACGAACGGCTGTTCGACCGGCTTCCAGACATCGACGGAAAAAGTCCAGTTCGACGATATGTGGCAGGTCACCCTGCTTCAGAACAATGTCTTCCGCGTCAACGCAGGCAAACGGCGCGTTGTGCTGATGAACACAGTGTACCGTCACACGGTCGATTGTTGTTTCAGCGGCATCGGCCAGTGCCTGCCGCCACTGGATGTGGGCATTGTTGAGAAGCCCCGTCCAGTCGACGACGCAAACAACAATTGGCTTACCGGCACCCAGAAGGACAAATCCGATGGCTTCCAGTGGGTCATCGACAGCTTCAACGGGGCGAATCCAGCCTCCACACAGTGAGTGTCCCACAGGAGGAGTCACGTCAAAACGAAATGCAGCCAAATGCAGATTGCCAGCCGACTGCATTCCCGCCACCGCAGCAGGGAATAGTCCTGCACTAATGGCCGCAGCCGAGGTGCCAAGGAATAATCGACGATTGACTGCGCGACGGTCTGACGAAGCATTCCGACCGGTGTCACCTCCTTTCAAAGTTGCCTGGTTGTTATTTGCCACCTCCAACGTTGCCAGTGACACACTTTTGTTGACAGCAGAAGTTCGACGCTTTGACATGGGACGCGACCTCGATTTGGTTAGCATTGAGTCACTGCAATGGCAGACACTTGGCGAAGGGTTTCGAAGAGCAAAGGTCCAGGCGATCCTTCTATCCGATGAAATCCTCTGGATGTGCCGCAGGATTTCTGTCACCGGATGAGTCGAATGACCTGGTCTGACTGGAGCATTCCAACAACAGGGACCGAATCAACCGCGGCGGCCAGCGTGATATCGGAATCATAACCGAGACGCAGCAGGTTCTGTCCACCGGTTGAACGTTTCAGCCCCTGTTCAATGGACTGAGAATGCAGTGCCGGACAACTGTCTCTCCAGAAGCCCAGCGCAATCGTTGCGGAATCATTGGCAGCGACCTCGTCAGAGAGCTGCTGCTGGTGCACCACTGCACCGGTCTGACAGAGTTGGTGGACAACCGCACCGGCAAACAGAACGTCCTCCGAACTGATTCGACCATTCGTCCCCGCGCAGACAATGTGGATGTCGTTCTTCACAGACTGCAGATACTGAACAACGGCAGTCAGGTTAACGAAAGCGCCGATGACAATATTGGCCGCCTGGCCGGAATGCAGCAGAGCTTTCGTGCCGTTGGTGGTCGTAAATCCAATGCGTTTGCCACGAACAATACTGACGGCGTAGTCCGCAGGGGAATTGCTCAGATCAAAACCATCGATCTGCACGCCGCCTCGTTCGCCGCCCAGCAGGCACTGTCCGACCGGAAACTGCTTTCTTAATTCCAGAGCCTGTTCAATGCTGCCGCAGGGAGAAACTCCTTCACAGCCATTGGCCAGGGAGGTCGTGATCGTGGTTGATGCTCGGAGAATATCGCAGATCACCACCGTCTGGTCTTTGACTTCTTCCGGTTGAAACAGAGTTGGCAGCAAATGCACATGAAGATTCTGCGGCATGGAGGGGTGGAGTCTTTTTCGCGGAGCGACGGCAGATTTTTGGCGCTCAGTTGAGCAATGCGAACCGATTCGTCATTCTGATGCAGGCGTTTTTAACTTCCGGGAGCCTGCATCAGGATTATCCGGTCACTCCAGAGCAGGTTGTTTTATTCCTGCCTGAACTCTACCGGATTACAAATCAACAGGGAAAGCGATGATGAAAAAGCGTGGCTTATTGATGCTCAGTCTGAGCGTTTTAACATCAGCAAGCGCATGGGCGGCTGATCAGCAGGGGATGACTCGCGGCACTCCGGATTTAAAGTCAGCCGATGTTCTGGCGTTTGGTCCGGACGACGTACTGTTCGTGGGCGATAATAAGTCGGCCGCGGTGTTCGCCATTGCGACAGGCAACAAAGAGGGCAATCCAGCGCAGGCGGAATTCTGCATTGAGAACGTCAGCAAGGCCATTTCGGATGTTGTTGGCGAAGAAGCGGCCGTGACGGATCTGGTTGTGAATCCATCAACCGGCCACGTGTTCGTGGCGGTTGCTGCGGCCGGTAAGCCCGCCATTGTTCAGGTGGACGGAGCCGGCAAGATTACCGAACTGTCGCTTGCTGACGTACGTTTCTCGAAGGCTTCGTTGTCAGACGCTCCGGCTGACAAAGAAGTAAGCGATGGTCGTCGGTCGCGAAACAATCGCAGTGACACCATCACCGACCTTGCATTTTACGAAGGTAAAGTTCTGGTATCGGGGCTGCGTGATGCCGGAGCACCTTCCAGCATTCGCGAACTGAACTTTCCGTTCGCTGCGGCTGACAAAGGTGTGAGCGTCCAGATCTATCATGCGGCTCATGGGCGAGACGAAGACTACGCGGCCGCGCGGACGATCGTCCCGATGACCATTGATGGTCAGCCCAGCCTGCTGGCAGCCTATGTTTGCACGCCGCTGGTGAAAATCCCGCTGAAAGATGTCGAAGGCGGGAAAGAAAAGGTCACGGGCACTACGGTGGCGGAACTTGGAAACCGCAATCGCCCGCTGGACATGATCACCTATGACAAAGCCGGAAACACGTTCCTGCTGCTCAGCAACAGTGCTCGCGGCGTGATGAAGATCACAACAACGGGACTGAGCGAAAACAGTGGCCTGTCCGAACCTGTTCGTGGTGGCGGAACAGCCGGGCAGACGTATGAGACGATTGAATCACTGCACGGAGTTGTTCAGATGGACAAGCTGAACGATTCTCACGCCGTGGTTCTGACTCAGTCTGATGATGGTCAGCAGAAGCTGATGACAGTCGTTCTGCCCTGACGGACCGGACCCTGATCAGATTTGAATTCTCTGACAGCTCGATGTCGTCCTGAGTGGCCGCATCGAGCTGTTTTCATGCACGGTTGGGAATTGCGACTCTTGGAGGAGATGTTTCATCTGCAGGTGAGAAGGCGGTCAATTCCGGCGGACGCCGGTCATGATTCGCCCATGGCAGGGCACATGGTGGACGGTCTCTTCAACTCGAAGTCCCGCATCCGTCAGCATCTTCTCGAATTCGTCCTGCCGGTAGCACCGTCCTTCACAGATTGAAAACAGCATGCCGGAATAAGCGGCAACCTCACGCGGGCCGGGGGCAACAGGCGGACCATCGTGCGGAACAGAGTCCAGGAACGCGTCCAGGATAATCAGCTTTCCTCCACTCGGCAGCTGCTCTGCAAAATGACGAACCAGATTCGATGCATCGTGCAGATTGTAGTCGTGAAGGATATTTGCCATCAGCACAACATCAGCCGAAGCAGGAAGCTCAGCACCGTGGATGTCACCGAAGATCAGATGCACACGTTCCGAAAGTTCTGCTGCAGCGGCATACTCCGACGCAACTTTCAGCGGCGGCGCGCGATCGATGATACTTGCGGACAGGAGTGTGTGTTTCCTTAGAAGTTCAAAGCTGTAAAGGCCGTGTGCCCCACCAATGTCAACCAGGTGTCGCGAACTCGACAGATCCAGACAACGCGCAACGGACGGAGCCACATTGCTTGCTCGCGCTGCCATGGCTCTCGTTAACGAGTCAGAGATTTCCGGGTCGTCCAGGGCCGATGGCCCCGCTGTTTCGTGGTAGACAAACGACACGTTCCCGGCGGGCCGGTCGTTTCGAAGGCATTCAATCATCGCCTGCGTATCTGCAGAAAACGCACCCAGACCGATATAACCTCTCAGATTACACGAACTTGACGGAGCGATTTTTTCCCTTCCGTAAGGTGTGAGACACATCAGATGATCGGCGGTCACATCGATCAGACCAAGCGAACGCAGTGCCGTCATCAGAACCGTAGCCGGGCGATCCCCAAGGCGAAGGAATCTGCAGAGTTCCGGATATGGCAGCGGCCCGGATTCCAGTGCTTTGCCGACGTCAAATGATGTGACACCAGCGACAAGGAGCTGCGACAATGCGGACGCCCGAAATTCATCGAGCAACGCAGTGGGGTCGAACTGTGGAACAGGACTGCTGGTGTGTATCACGAGGCCGCCTTTCAACGGTACGAAAAAGAACCCGGCAAAGTCCTGCAACTTTGCCGGGTGACATCTTTTCGGTCCGGAATGTTTGTCTATGCGACTGACTCAGTCATTAATGGACGTTTCCAGAAACCGAGCCAATTTGTGGAAGTCGCTGCCTTTGGAGATGAATCGAACCACCGTGACCAGTGTCGCAGGGTCAACCAGCTTTTCGAACGGCACGTAGTGCAGGTCCAGCTGACCGGAAACAGAGACCATCACGCCATTCAACTTCTCTTCGCAGAGAGCTCGATATGCTCCGACGCCCAGCTGACTTCCGAGCATCACGTCGAATGCCTGCGGCCGAGCACAGCGTGATTCATACCCCAGCTGAAGCCCTGTCACCTTGCGCTTTGAGCCGGTCTGTCGCTCATATTCCTTTGAAACACGCTTGGCGAACATCTTGCCGAGGTCAACGTGTGCGACAGAAATGTGGCCGTGATCGTCGCGAGGAACATCCTGCAGAACTTCATCGGAAAGGTATTCGGCCAGACCTTCCGCAAGGACGACAACGCCATATTCCTTGCCCTGCTTTTCCTGTCGGTAACGCATCATGCGGACAATTTTCCCAACGACCTTGTCGATGTCCATGACCTTGCGTTCAGCGGTGGATTCCGGTGCAAGGTACTGGTCCGTGATGTCTTCGACGCTGAGTACCATGCTGGCTTCACCGGAAATTGCTGCGCCGTAAGCCAACCACCCCGCGCTGCGTCCCATGCTTTCGACGATGAAGTAGGAACGCCCGGCTTCGGCATCTGCGTGGAGATTTCGGATTTCCGTTCCCAGTGTCTCCACGGCGGTGAAGTAACCGAAGGTGAAGTCGATGCCCATATAATCGTTGTCGATGGTCTTGGGCACATGAACAACCGGAATTCGCTTGCTGCCAGCCGGCAGACTTTCCTGAAACAGCTTGAACTTGTTGGCTGTTTTAAGGGTGTCGTCACCACCGATGGACACCAGAGCATCAACTCCAATCGAGCAGAGGCCTTCATAAACCTTTTTCAGCGGAGCAATCTTCTCCGGATCTTTCAGGTCTTCCGGACTGTTAACGTGTTTGCCGGGGTTGGCTCGAGCCGTTCCGATAAGAATTCCCTGCTTGCTGCGAGTCCGCCGCAGCATGACTTCGCTGAGTGAGATGTAGTCTTTGCCCTCCTGCAGCGGCCTGTCGGGCGAGAAGTTGATCAGATTGGAATACCCGTATTTGATACCAACAACATCCACACCATTGTTGATGCAGGAGATAGCACACGTGGAGATAACGGCATTGGCGGCCGGGGCCGGACCACCGGAAAACAACATGGCAACTTTGGAAATACCGTGTGACTGCGACATGAAAACTCTTTCACCAATTCTTTCTGAGACTGATTTCCGTCCGGAATACGCGGCTGGATCAGAACAACCGAGAAGCTGACTGCGATGCCTTACCAGGTTCGTTCGACAAAAGTCGTGTCAACGGTTCCATCAACGAACGCGGAGTGGTTAAACATCTTCTTGGCAAGCGGCAGCGTTGTCTGAACCCCTTCAATTGTGAATTCTCGCAGGCACCGCTTCATACAGGCGATCGATTCGTCACGCGTGGGCTTGTGAACAATCAGCTTGCCGATCATAGAGTCATAATACGGGCTGATTGTGTAGCCTTCGTAAACGTGGGAATCAAATCGAACTCCGTTTCCTCCAGGCAGCCGAAGCTTTGAGATCTTCCCCGGACTTCCGCGAAAGCCGTTGTCGGGATCTTCTGCGTTGATGCGCAGTTCAATCGCACTGCCATTGCAGGGGATCTGGTCCTGAGTGAATGGCAGTTTTTCACCTGCCGCAACCAGGATCTGCTGTTTGATCAGGTCAATACCTGTGACCATTTCGGTAACCGGGTGTTCCACCTGGATTCGGGCGTTCACTTCAATGAAGTAGAAGTTGAAATCCTTATCCACAATGAATTCAACGGTACCGGCATTCTGATAACCAGCTTCCCGAATCAGGCGAACGGCGGCGGTGCAGATGTTTTCCCGGACTTGCTGCGGCAGATTCGGAGCAGGACTTTCTTCGATCAGCTTCTGATGTTTTCGCTGCATAGAACAGTCGCGTTCCCACAGATGAACGACATTTCCATGTGTATCCGCCAGGATCTGGACTTCCACGTGACGAGGTCGTTCCACATATTTTTCCAGATAAACACCGGCATTGCTGAAAGCCTTCTCCGCTTCGGCTGATGCAGCCTGAAGACCAGCTCGCAGTGAGACCTCATTGCCGGCAACTCGCATGCCCTTACCACCGCCGCCGGCAGTGGCTTTGATCAGGACCGGATACCCGATTTCGTTCGCGATCCTGACCGCTTCATTGACATCGGAGACAAGTCCGTCAGAGCCGGGAACACAGGGGACATTGGCCGCCATCGCGATTTTTCGGGCACTCACCTTGTCGCCCAGTTGAGACATCGCCTCGTGAGGAGGCCCGATGAATTCGATGTTGCATTCACGGCAGACTTTTGCGAAGTGCGCATTTTCCGAAAGAAAGCCGTAGCCCGGATGCACGGCCTGCACATTACCGATCTCCGCAACGCTGATCAGTCGGTTAATCAGAAGATAGCTTTCCGACGCGGCTGGTGGGCCGATGCAGTATGCTTCATTGGCCAGCTCCAGATAGTGAGCACCACGATCGGCCTCACTGAAAACGGCCACAGACTCGATGCCAAGTTCACGGCACGCTCGAATAATTCTCAGCGCGATTTCGCCTCGATTGGCAACCAGAATTCGTTGAAACATCAGTGTGCAATTCCATCTCAGGGCGATCCGGATTCAGAACCACCGGCGCGACACGAGGTTGATCAGGGATTCATTTCGAGTCCGCTTCCGCCGACGTTCGCGACACGGATGGTGAACGAAGTTGCGGCAGTGAGACTGATAAAGCCCGAGGCGGGTTATTCGATTCTGAACAGTGGCTGCCCAAATTCGACGGCGTCTCCGTTCTCAACCAGGACTTCCACAATACGGCCTGCCTTTTCCGCAGGGATCTGATTGAAAACCTTCATCGCTTCGATGATGCAGACAATGGTATCCGGCTTTACAACGGTTCCCACCGAAACAAAGGCAGGCTCATCCGGCGTTGGTGAAGAATAGAAGGTCCCGACCGTCGGTGAGTTGATTGTCACGCCTTTGGAAACTGGTTTTTCCACCGGCGAAGCTGCCGCTGGTGCCGGTACGCTGACCGGTGCAGCTGCAGGAGCCGCCGCAGGGAAATAGGCCGCTTCCGGAGCAACGGCGACCTGTCGAGGCCCGCGACGAACCTTCCACGATTCGCCTTCGCGCTGCAGATTTGCTTCAGTCACACCGTACCGTTCCATCAGTTGCAGCAAT
>JAGQPY010000329.1 GCA_020426485.1 Planctomycetaceae bacterium | reverse complement strand
GCCGGGCCGTTGGGATTGATTTCCCCCGAGACAGGCTCCCATTCCCTGCGACTTTTTTTCCATCCCACGTAGGCTCGAAGTTCCCCGGTCATACCAATTCCCACCGGGACCACAACGCTGCCGTTTGACTGCAGATCCAGCGGGATTTCCAGATAACGTTCCATGATTGAGCCCATGGAGGCGCCAACGTACAGAACATACTCCCGACCGGGTGTGGGTTGTCCCGAGGCAATTCGATAGTTGACGGTCAGTGTTCGGTTGCCCGGATTCTCGTTGCCCTTGTCGCGAAAATCCGACAACACCACCCACAGATTATCCGCTGATGAAGAAGCCGTGGCCGTCGCAGACGTCGCTGGTGGTACTGTTGCAGCGGCAGAATTATTTTCTGTTGAAGACGGAGTGCTGGTTTCCGCATCTGTCGCAGCAACGGCGTTCGCGGGAACGGAGTCGGCCGAGTGCCCGCCGGATGCGATCGCCGAATCGGTCAGTGAAGAATCGGAAGCAGTTGCAGCAACGTCGGCAGACTCTGAAGTCGCTGCAGCGTCGGCATTGGCCGGCGGCGTTGAAGAATCCGATTTTCCCAGCAGAAACCACAGGGCTCCGCCGACAACCAGAATCCCCAGGACGGCTCCCCCAATCACAGCACCGGCAATGACGGCTCCCGATCCGCCTCCCGATTTTTTGACCGGTTTCTTCTTTTTCGCCGGCGCGCTGCGGCGCGGGGGCGGACTGTTGTATGGGTCGTCACCGTAGTCGTCGTACTCGTCAATTTCCTCCACGGCCTTCACCATGGCAGGCACGGAGACCGGTGAACCGCAGTCGGGACATTTGACTCGCTTTCCCGCTGAAGAATCGCGAGCCTTCATTTTCTTTCCGCATCTGCATTTCACGATGATGGGCATATAGACAGATCCTGTCGTTGGATTTCACGCAGATTGCGATCCGGAAAGTAAACACCAATTGAAGACTGCAGGTTGATCACCTGTCCCGCGACGCTGCCCAACGCTGTAAAGCCGCTTTTCATGGAGAAAACATTGGCAGCCGAAGTCGTGAGACTTCTGACACCACCATGTACTCCGAATTCTCACGAATCCGGTTACAGAAATGCTTCACAGCACCGGGCGCTGCCCGCAGACCATTCAAACCGCGACCGGAGAGCCACGTTTGTCTGATCGTACAGACTACCGACGGCCGTCGCCAACGAATCACCACCGCAGACCACACCCCGGATTGGCATTGGCCTCCAGTACAGGAACCCAGCCCATCCATGACGTCCGCCCGCAACGGAAGACGATTGCCGACGATTATTCCTGCCGCAGTCGCTGCTGAGCCTGCTGGTGAAATCGTTCCGGCAGCGAGGCATCGTCCAGAATGGTGCGATACACCTGCGTGGCTTCCGCCGCATTCCCTGCAGCCAGATGAACTTCCCCGAGGGACAACAGAATGTTTCCCTTCCATGTCCCCTTCAGCGTTGCAGGTTCTGCTCGATTCAACGCCGAAATCGCGGCCTTAAAGTCGCCTCGGCGGCTGAGAATGCGAGCCATCCCCTGCAGCGCTGAATATTCGTCCGCACTGCCGATACGTTGCCGACTGCCAACGATGGCCTCAAACGCCGCCAGTGCCTTTTCATCATCACGCAGGTTCTGTTCTCGATTCAGAGCAAGCATCAGCAGAATTGCGTCGCGCACCCTGGTGTCACTGGTCCATTCCAAAGCGGCTGACAGATCTTTTTCTGCTTCCTTTGCGTGCTTCATCAGGTAGTAAGCCCGACCGCGCAGGCGATAACCGTCGCCGCGCTTCCAGAATGGCCACTTCGCGAAGTCTTCATTTGCGAATTCAGAAATCACAGTCGCGGCCTTCCCGTCAGACAACAGATTCTGCATCGTTGCGACGGCTCGAACGACTGGCAGAGGAATGCGTTCAATGATTGATGTGGCGTGCTGTCGGTCAAGAAGGGCGGCCTGTTCCAGCGCAGCCGATTTTTGAAAGTCCGTCAGCTGGCGTTGTGAGTTGTTCGACGTGGAACCGGCATCCGCCAACGTCAGAAAGGCGGCTGCTGATCGTTGCTGAGTTGCCTGCTGATAGCCGATTGCAAAATCAGTGACGCTCGAATCGGCTTCAAAGCGATGAGAGCGCCCGGCGTAAAAGTGAGCAAACTTCAGCGGCTCATGAAACGCAGCCGTTCCGGTCGGAGACAGCGCGCTGTGTTCCATGCCGTCATCGCGAATTCGCTGGCGACAGATGTTGATGTGCCACGGAAGACTTTGAGTCGGTTTGCGACCAATCACCTGATGCAGCGGATCGTTTTCATCCTGAGTGATCGGAATGCGAGCTTCGATCGTCCAGTAGCCATCGGCTACCTGAGTCGCCACGTCGGCCTTCGAATCCCAGCCAAACCACTGTCCCTTCGAAGCACCACGATCCAGATCGGTCACAAAACCGGATGGACTGACGGCGATCTGATAATAGGAATGCGTTTCCGTCTGCAGCAGGATTTCCACGACGTCGCCCTGCCAGATGGCAGCGTCGTCATGGCGAGTGGCAGCGTTTCGCGGCGAAGTCGACGTTGGGGCCGCAATCGATTGCCGTGACGCCTCTGACGGAGCCGTGTGATGCGAAGGTGTCCCGTTCCCGGAGATCGGTTCGTCCTGACACCTCACCGCGACGTACAGACTGTTGCCCTGCCAGCCCGTTTTGAATGTAGTTTCAAACACGGGAGACCGCCCCGTTTGAAGTTCACGAAGTCTTCCCGTGGCGGCGACGGGACAGTTTTGCCAGTAGTCATCGTTCAGATGACCATCCACCACGATCTTCTCTGCGTCGCCCACCAGTCGAACAACAGGCACGGGGCCGCGTTTCTGTCCAAGCTGTTCAGACTTCATTCGCAGTCCCTGCAGATAATCATCCATCAGGTTCAGACGGCGAGCATACATGCTGTCGGGGTCGACAGCTGTCTTCGCCTTCGCAAACAGTTCCAGTGCGTTGTCGGCGACCGACTTGTCGTCCTCCATGTGGTGCCAGTTTGCTTCGCAGTACAGAAAGAAATCACGCATCTGCTGTTCGGCAGGGCCGTAGAACAGGTGACAGTAGTCATCAAACAACGCGTCGACGTCGGCGTCCCGCCCGCCCCAGTACATGCGAGCTGTGAAGTAAACCATAAAGTGATTGAAGCCGATGCCGACTTTGTCGAAATCCTGACGCACGCTCAGCCAGATGTCTTCGCCCTGCGAGACACCCTTAGTGGCGTTAATGGAACGGCCAATTTCATGCACCGCAAAGGACGGCAGATACCATCCTCGGTCCGTAAACGGATAGTTTTCGAACACCAGAATCGGATTGGGTGTTTTGCGAACCCATGCGGCTCGCAGTGCGTCCGGAGCTGATTCGCCTTCGCCTTTCAGTCCGCCTTTGTTCACCGGTCGTCGGCCGCCCACAATGCAGACCACCACATTGGGTTCCAGCTGTTCAATGTTGTCCGGCGGCAGAGTATAAGCTCCATAGGCACAGTTCAGCACTTTGGCATCGGGATGTGTCTTCGCAATTTCACGAGCCACGCGATTGACAAAATCCCACACGTAGTTGCTCAGCAAACCACGCTCGTTGCGTTCGGGAGAATCCTTACCGCGACACAGGTCACACTGGCAGATGGCTGTGTAGCCGTCCGGCGGCATGATCGACACGGTCTTCAGGTTGTAGGTGTCCAGTTGAGCTCGCGCATAACGAACAGTTTCCTGAAAAAGTTCATCATTGGAATAACACAACTGGTTTTTGCTGTCTCCCGGCTTGAAGGCTCGCCGACCGCCATACTGTGCAAACCAGTCCGGATGAAGTGCGAATACGGCATCGCGACTGGCCATGGTGGCCATGCCATGAGCGATCTGCAGTCGTTCGTCATTGCGAATGCCCAGACGCATGGCCCACATCGCCGTATCATGTCCGCAGGTACTGAAACGAAAGTTGAACTGTCGCAGAGCAAAGTCGGGGCGGACGGTTTCGTCTATCTGCAGAACAGTGACGGTCTTCAGGGCCGGAAGGACTTCTCCCAGTTCGCCCGGCAGATACCAGCGAGCCCCCAGCCTGCGCAGCAGTCCGCAGACGGCATTAAAGCTGCCTCGTTCATCCAGTCCCCAGATTTCCAGAACTTCCCTTGGTTCGGTGGCAGCACCGTCGGGCTTTCCGGTGTCTCCCGGCAACCGTAGTCGATTCTTGTATAGCCCCGGATGCGGCAGGCCATACGGAGCGTTGATGATTGACTCCCATTCAGACTGTGCTCGCGGGATATCCCCGTTGTTTCGAGCGAAGGGATTCGTCGGTGCAAAGTCGGCATCGTCGCCGATCAATGCAATCCAGTCGGGACCGGTCGTGATTCGGTAGGCACCGTCGGAAAGTCCGGAGCTGCTAACCGGGCAGTGGCTGCTTTCCCCAATGAAGATTTTGATGCGCCCCGGTGTGGGAGTGGTCACAATGGGCAGCCGCGCGCCGCTGATTTTCTGCAGATCCTGTCGCAGAGTTTCTGCGGCCACGCGCTGCATTCGCGTGGGCGATTCAGAAATCACGATTTCTGCCAATGCGACTCCGTCCTGGATCAACGTCAGCGGATTTGACGCTTCCGCAGGCGTCGACACAGCAGTCAACAACATCAGCAGGCAGACAATGTGTTTGGTCATCGGTGACTTTCGGGGATGAGTCTCATGAGTTCCACGGTGTCAGCGGCAGGTCCGGAGGGATCCCAATCCAGTTGACCGCGATTTTCGAACCTGATGTTCTCCATCGTCAAACGGTTCGCGCGAACGACCGCCGTGCTGGTAATCACGGCTGCACGTTCAGAACCCGTCCGACGGAACCAGACATTCTCCAGGTCCAGTTCGCAGTGGCCGTCTTCCCGACCGGTGACAACAAAAGGATTCTGAGCCGACGAAATGATGACGGCGTTGGTCAGTCGGTAACGCCCCTGATCCAGAAAGAACAGATCATAACCGATGCAGTCCGCGATGAAGACGTCATCATAGCTGGTTCGCGCGGCGACGGTATCGCAGATTCCCGTGCTGTTGCCGATACTGACCAGTCCATGAACCCGGTATTCGGCCGTTTCATGAGCACTGATGCCGTCGTCACCGCATTCAATCGCACGGATGTTTTCGAAGACCACATTTCGGCAGTCGCCGTGAATGTTGAAGCCGTCGTTATAGGGATGAGTGGCGGTCAGGTTGCGAATGACCAGGTGAGCATTGTGGCCGCTCATCTGCACCCCCGCGCTGCGGACAGGAGCTGCGATGTGAGCGTCTTTCAGGGTCTGACCTGCCGGCAGCTTCAGATAAAATGTACCGAAGATCTGACGTGATTCCGGTTGCCGACGAGATTCATCTTTGACAAACGTCCATTCTCCGGGCTGAAGTTCTTCCGGCTGTTTGAAGGCCGCCTTGCTGCCTTTGGATGTTCGCCCCATGTGGTTCATTTTTCCGTTCCACAGAAAGAACCAGCGACCAATGACGGCGTCATCCAGTCGAGGCAGCAGGGACGCATTGGCGAACAATCCCGGCGAGACCTCCTGCCAGTCGGCGGGATCAATGGGATCGCTGCCTTCCAGAGTCGCTCCATGACCATCCAGCGTAATCGGCCGTCCCGGTGAGCCCTGTTTTCCGTAGAAGCCCGCGTAGTCGCGGTAAACTTTCGGTTCCAGATGGATCGTGTCTCCCGGTTCAGCAATTTTGATCGCGTGAGCAATCGTGGGCACATCCCGGCCCACCTGAATGTCGCGACCGGCTAAGGTGGCCGCGTCAGACGCTTCTGCGATCGCGAATGCTGCTGTGGTCATCCCGCTGATCACCGTCAGCCATATGATTCCACGCGGATAAACAGGAACGCGTCGAGGTACAGAGTGCGTGTGACCGTTCAAGGCAGGTCTTTCGATGCAGTTCAGGCTGTGAAGCAATTCAGGGAGAAAAGTCCGACAGATCATACAACAGCACCCCGGGGCTGTGACAGAATTTCTCAGATCGCTGACGGTGAGAGTCGATCCGAAACAGGAATCTGCCCCTCTTCGGAAAGACAAAGGGTCAGCCCCCAACGCCGTAAAGAGTTAGCGGGCCTCAAAACACGGTTGTTTAACCCGTGGCCGAGAAGCCAGGTCGTATCGTTTTATTCGGACCTGGCCTCTCGGCCACGAGGTTAAACGTGGGAAGTTCGTTCACGGCGTTGGGCAGACCACTGTTTCAGATCGCTTCGATCACTGTCCCGGTTCGTGACAGCATCTGTTTGTAAATGACTTTGCGTGGATCATTGCATATGGCAGTGGAGTTGCCACTGTTCAGAAAGCAATGGCTGTGGCAACAAGCTGAGTGGTCCGGTATGATCGCTGGCCTGAGTTGGTTGCGTTTTGTCCCTCACTGACGCGTCGGGTTTCCTTGAACCGACCCTTTTATCCCGATGTTCACAGATCATGATGAATGCCCGCTGTAATCAAACTGCGATCTTTCGAAGCCTGAAATCGGTGTTGCTGGTTTCCTGGTTCGGCATTGCTGCGATTGCGGTGGGGGATGAACTGGATCAGCCGGGCGCGGCTGGAGTGCTGCG
>JAGQPY010000328.1 GCA_020426485.1 Planctomycetaceae bacterium | reverse complement strand
GCTGATTACTGCTCTGGGGCAGATCGAACACGTCGAACAGGCCGTCACCATGGACCTGAAAGCGGCGGGCAACAAACTGTATCTGGTCGGCACAACCCATGCGGAAGAATTTGGTGGCAGTCACTTCAACCTGGTCAACGGCCTGACCGGCGGAGCAGTGCCGACTGTGAATCCGGAAGAAGCGCTGGCCACCTTCAAAGCCGTGCATTCGGCCATCAAAGCCGGACTGATTCGCAGCTGTCACGACCTGAGCGAAGGTGGCCTGGCCGTGGCCGTGGCCGAAATGGCCTTCGCCGGCGGCATCGGAGTCACTCTCAACACGGACCTGACTCCGGCCGATCTCTTCGCCGAAAGCAACAGCCGTTTCGTGGTGGAAGTGGAAGCTGACAAGGTGGCCGCGTTCGAGTCCACTGTCCCGACCGCGACTCAAATCGGCAGCACCAATGACAGCAACCGTCTTATTGCCGGTTCATTGATTCAGGCGGACTTGAGTGATCTGAAGGACGCATGGCAGCAGCCGCTGAACTGGTGAGAAAGTTTCGGGATGAACCTGGTTGAAGAATTCGGATCGCTGGCGCCGCTGTTCTGAAATCAGTGCTCTGTGTATCAGGCTGAAGCAGGCGGGCAAGACGATGACCGATCTGCCGGTCCGAACATCAGGCTCAGAAATTCCCGAAACTAAGCCCGGGGCTGACGCTGCGGATGGTGACCCCACCGAATTGCTGGAGTAACTCAGCTTCAGTACGGTCGGCTGGCGTTGATCGAGAAGCTCAGTATCGCATTGGCGAATGCGATTGTGCTGGGAGTTCAGATCCCCGGGGCGTCTTTGGGCGACAGCGTCATGAGCCCGAAACTGGGCTAAACTAAAAGACCCGGAACATTCCGCCAGCGGCCACGGGGTACCATTCCGCATCAGCGGAATGGATGCTTCGCTCCCGCGCAGATGGATCCGAGGGCTTGACGTCCATCGCTTGCTACTTTGGGTTCTTTCGGCGAAGCATAACTGAGCGGAGGATGATTTGATCAGGCAGATCGGGAAAGCCGTGCATTGCGCGGACCGATTCGCAGAAATTGAATGCGTCCTGCGGGTGGAGCAACAGCTCATCCAGTGTTACTTGGCCGCGCGTGTGGGACGAAAAGGCGTCTACCATGAGGTCCATGAAATCATCGGCACTCATGTCGATGTTGTGCTCCGCCGGGTTGATCGATCGCTTACTCATTTGTGCCTCCGTTCTAAGCTAAAAAAGGGCTTATATCCAAACGTCCTTGGCTGAGTCCCTGCGTGTCGCCATGACAACCCGAATACCGAGTTGGTAACTTACGTCTTTGTGCCGCGACGCTTCGTACTGAGACGCGGGAGTTTTGCCTGTTTCCGCATCCTCAGCAATTCAGAAAACAAGCGGGTTCCGGAAAGTTGCTTGCGGGTCCTGCCATTGAATGTCTCTGTGAGTTGTTGCAGCGCCCGAGGCGACTGGCTGAGACGGTCCGCTGGAATCGCGAGATCACGGTACGTTTCCGCGAGCGCAGTGCGATCGTCGTCACTTAATGGTTCCAGGTTTCTGCGGATCTGCGTTAACACTTCATCAAGTCGATTGCGGGGATAAACCTGATAGCTCCCCAGTGCCTCTGGAAGGCGAGTGGATGCCGGCCCGTTCAGCAACACGAAAATTGGTTTGTTCCACGCCGTGGCTGCGCCCAGTTCTACCATCCCCATAGCATCCGGTGTCGTATTGGCTGACACGATGACGATGAACGCATGGCATTCCGCCAGAGCATCCCAGATTACCTGGCTGATCTCCTGCCCGAGTGGGATATTCGCGCCATCAAATGGCTGGAGACCTTCCGCTCTGAGTCGCTCCGCGACATCAGCCGCAAACTCTCTGTCGCCAGAACTATGAGAAACAAAGACGTCGAATGTTGGTGTTGCCGTTGCTTTCATTTTTTCACCCGACGTTTCAATTCGGCCAGATACTTATCGAAGTCGTTGATGTGAAACGCCTTCTTACCCTCAATTATATCCGGAATCGCGTCAAATGACACATGGCAAAGTACAGGAACAATTCGATAGTCCCTTCTTCGCCCCCAAGCAGCGCCGACTTCCAACAGAACCCATGGACGTTCAATTGATTCTGGGGTGAGCAGAACTACCAATTCTCGCGACAGCTGAATTTCGGTTCTGATCGACTGTGGAATGCTGTCGCCGCCATCAATATCGCGGTCGTCCCGGAATGATGTCGCTCCTGTTGCGTCGATCTTCTCACAGAAGGTGGTGGCGATCCACTTGTCAGCGGTGGCATGGCTGACAAAGACCTGATAACCGGGCTTCGCCTTCCTCGAGTCGAATTTTCGTTTCACCATGGCTGAACGTATCGGTTAACGAATTTTCAGTGAGTTTAGGAATGTCTGAAGCGAAGGTCGTTGTTCACATCAGGCAAATGGGATCACGTTAAAAGATGATGAAACTTTCGTGTATGGCCAAGGTGCCGCACGGCACAGCCCAAATCTTAGGGGATTGCCAGCTCGTGTCTACGGAACATCGCCGTATCGACTCGCAGATTGATCACTCCGCTTCTCCTCGTGCGGAGTGACCGGACCACGTTGATCGGCGGCGCCTTCCAGGTATCCTTTCGAGCCGTTTCCTGAAAATCTGGATTATGGAGCGAAACCTCCTCGCACTCACGCCAACCGCATCGGCCGCCCGCTTGAACGCGTATCCTCAACCACAACCAGAGTCACCGCACCCCGCTTGAATTCATCCGTAAACGTCCGACGAACCCGAGTCGACGCTGCTTTCGTAACCTTGCCCATAATCAACTCCGGAAAGACATTCTGACATTCCCCCTCCGTGTCCGCCAGAAATGGGCTATCGCAGAAGGCGATGCGCGAAAGTGCTGCTGTCGACTATTCGCCGCCGACTCAGACACCATCAGGCAATTAAGGTTTCGAGAACATTGCTGCAACTCGGGTGCAGTGGGTGCGGAAACCGCTAGACTCCGCCCTGTGCTTTGGAATTTCAATCCTGACCCCCCCCCAGCGAGACATCCCATGAACGCTCACGATGCCATTAAACAGGCTTATGGTTTCAGTCAGATGGTGCTGAACAGTTATGTCAGTGATCTGACCGATGCCGAACTTCTTCAGCGGCCGGGTGAAGGCTGCAACCATATTGCGTGGCAGTTGGGGCACCTGATCAGTTCGGAATGTGGTCTGTTGAATGCCGCTGTCCCCGGTTCCGGTCTCGAACTGCCTGCGGGATTCGCGGAAAACCATTCTAAAGAGAATGCTGCCAGCGACGATGCCGCTCAGTTCTGTTCAAAGGCACAGTACCTGGACCTGTTTCAGAAGATGCAGACGGCGACGTTTGCTGCACTGGATGGGCTGAGCGACTCCGATCTGGATCAGCCCGGTCCGGAACACATGCGAGACTTCTGCCCCACCATGGGTTCACTGTTCATCCTGATCTCAACGCACGTCATGATGCACATGGGGCAACTGGTGCCCATTCGCCGTCGACTGGGTAAGCCGGTGCTGATCTGATCTTCCCACGACATTGAATGGACCTCCGATGAGTGACCTGGATTCTCTGCAAGGCCTTTGGAGAATTGACTATTCGGCTACCGGCCAAAGCAATTTGGTCATGTTAACGCCAGCTGATTAAGTGAGATGTTCAGTCAGTCGTTTATCGGGGTGAAACGGATAGGGTCAAGTCCGGGCGGACTTTCCGAACGCGTGCTATTGCCTTTTCGGAATATGGGTTTGTTTCGAGTACCTGTATCTGTTTGATCGAGGGATTGTCTGCCAGCGCGTTGAGCGACGTATTCGTCACATCGCGACCCCTGAAACGAAGCGTTTCCAGACCAGTGAGCCGACTGACCACCTGAATTTGTTCGTCCGTGGGAATCCAGCAGATGTCCAGGTGCAGTTCGCGGATGACTCCATTGGTATCCGGTACGACTCCGCAGAAGCCGTTTTCGAAACACCACAACAGAAACTGGCGGCCTTCTTCATTAAGCAGGCGATCGAACTCGGATCGATCAGTGGTGTTGTTCCAGATGGCTGGAAGACGTTTTGCGGGTACGCTTGCCTTGATCGGCTGTGAGGGCGTTCGTTCGCGACTGAGGGACGCAATGCCCGAGGCCGTGATCGAGATTACTGCAATCAGCAGAATTTGATGGATCAAAGGCTTCTGCATTGTTTCGACCTGCCGCGGAGTCGACCTGTCAACGCAGCCAGATCACGATTTTGATGGGTGTGGGCTGTGTCGAGCCTGGTTGACAGCGTCGAAGGGATTTTGTTTTCACCGAAGGAATCTTCCCGCATTCCGCGCGCACATACAATGACAATTTCGGTTCGGGGATCTGTTCGCCTCCGGGAGATTTGAGCGAATCTGTTGACTGTGGAATGCAAAACAGGGCTTCGGCAGCTGAACTGCCGAAGCCCCTGGCGAACTTCTGATTGATCCAGCCAGCCATCAGAAGTTGCGGAATCCGCCCTGTCGCCACCATAGCATTTTGCCGAGGTTCAGAGTGTTGCGACCGGCACCGCCATCGATGGAACCAAAGAAGGCACCTGAGTTGTCGATGGTCATGGTGTCGTCACCTTCTCCCAGCCGGACATTGATTCCGAAGCCGAAGACACGGTCGAGTTCGACAAAGTCGACATCATCACCGGTTTCCATCACCATCCAGTTGCCGATGCGGGTGTCTCGGACCAGAACCGTGTCGCGACCGTCGTAAGTGTTGGCAAACAGGTTGCGACCGATTTCTGCATCACGCAGAACAAGCACATCCTGCTGTTGTCCGCCTTCAAACATGAGGTCTTCTTCGACTACAAGGCGATCTGCGGCCATGATGTCGTTGTTGCCGTCGCCCATCTTCACGAACATGCTGTCCAGAACAGACATGTCTTCGATATCGATGGAGTCGAGATCGGTGGCCGCGTTGGCTCCGGCTGTGTTAATGCTGACTTCACCACGAGCTTCCAGTTTTGTGATGGTAATGTCATCATTGCCGGAATCATTTCTGCTCAGGCCACCGTCCGTTTCAATCAGGATCTCACCGGTGGCACATTCTTCAATTGTGACTTCGTCGTTCATGTTTCCTGTACTGATCGTCAGTCGCTCACTGGCGGTGACCCGGTTTAATGTGACCTCATCGACATCTTCATTGACCCCAGCCGTCAGCACGTTGACTGTGGCTGCGTAGATATCTTCGACGCTGACAACGTCATTGTCATTGCCACCCTGAACGTCGCTGCCCATGTCGATGTTCAGGCGACTCAGCGGCATTCGGTTGCCGTCCCAGGAATGCATTGTGAAAGTGTCGTTTCCGCTGCCAAGGTCAACGTTGATGGAATCGCCACCTCGAAGTTCAAAGAACTCAGACACCCGGCCATTGATCGTTGTTCCATTCAGCCCCTGAACCACAACTCCGTTCAAGCCTCGGACGTACATGACGTCCACTTCGGCGTCGGCGATCTGAGCACCTTCTTCAATGATGTTCAGCTGATCGCCGACGATTTCCGCTGTGATGCGGGCTGTCAGCATTTGGCGAACTTCCAGGCATTCTGCTGGCTGTGCGGCGGTCAGAGACTGTGATTTGCGGCGTCGAGATGTCATGGCTGGTACTTTCCATTTCGGAGTGTTTAAGGCGATTGTTTTGAACTCTCGTTGAGTCATAAACACCTCAGCGACAGCCCTCGGGATTTGTTACCGTGTTTTACAGGAGAAGGTTTTTAGTCCGGAAATTGCGGGCTGCGGCGCCTGGATTGCCGGAGCGAGTCTAAGCGGCGAATGCTGCTGGTCCGGATGACGAGTGGGATTGGTCGGCTTGATGTTGGGGTTGTTTGTTGTATGCTGGCCTTGGTGTGGAGAATCTGCACACCCGATACAAGTTGGTATCTGGAAATGTGACGTTGTCGCCTGGAAGACACTCGCGTTGCGGATGCGTTCCGTTCAGTGAGGAACGGAAGCGGGATTAATCGCCGGAAAAGCCACATGGACATCGCTTGCGCACGGCAATTCATGAGAGGTGTTGAATGCTCTTCGCTCCACCGGACGAGGAAGTTGAACTGAGGCTTGGCCCGAAGCTGGGATCATGGGACCCGCTGTTCGCCTGGGAGAGAGAGCAGGTTGTCATGGTTCCCACCGACAGTCTGATTCTGAAAATGTTGTTCCTCCTCTCGTTCCTGCTTGCGGCTGCCGCAGCCGCCGGTGGCATTGTCTGGTGGAAACATCCCACACCAGCCATCTTCTGCGGCGTGGGAGTGCTGGCCGTATGCTTCTTCGGTATCATCAGCCTGGACCGAGCGGCTTTTAAATCGCGCCGCCTCGGCGTGTTCGAACAGGGAATTCGGTACGGGGCGGATCTGATTCGCTTCGATGAACTCAAGCTGCTGAGTCTGGGAGCGCCCAAAACAGTCGGCGAACGGTATCTGCCAACTCTTCGGAAAATGCAGCGGTCTTTTGACAAATTTCCAGAGCAGACGGCGATCCTTGATCGCACTCGGAAACTGACCATCACTCCGATTCTGAACGATGGTACCCACCGCGTCTGGCTCGGTGTCCTCGGAATGTACTCGAAG
>JAGQPY010000327.1 GCA_020426485.1 Planctomycetaceae bacterium | reverse complement strand
TAAGTCCGCCGCCGACAGCGGCGATAATGCCAACCACGTTCTGACTCGGGAGATTCTCGGTGGCGGAGGCTGGTAACGGACGCGGACGGAGATGATCAGTTGCATAGCGAGGTGCCGGCTTGAACGAACTGTCCGGTCGTGGGACTGATTGAATTTGGGCCCAGATTCCTGCGAGGTCAAATAACGCACTCCGGTCAACAACGGACTGCATCGTCACGGATATAAAGAAGTTCGGCCCGCCAGTACGGATGATGTCGCACCAAGGGCAATCCAACAGAAGCGAGGAAAAGAAGTGGCCGGAATCCTGATCACACTGACACAGATTACGTTCGAACTGATCGAGCGTGCTCGCCCAGACATGCGGCGTTGGTCTCGCATTTGCGCGTTCCGACCCACGGGCGAAGGCCCGCTCGAATAGCACCGCAAGATCTTGCGGTAGATGTGCCAAAGTAACCGAGTGCGGAGGCGGAGCCATTTGAAAACGCGCAGCCGAAGAACTGTAGGCAAAGCGGAACTCGCGAATCGCGGTTTCGATTGGCATATCGCCCAAACCGGAGTACCGTCCCGCAAATGGATGACGTCCCATGAATAGCAAATGAAAAATGACGATCGCCAACCCAAAGTTATCGTGATTTGCCGTGCGAATCACATCGGATAATCGCGTTTGCTGAAGTTCTGGTGGCACGAAATGCGCGACGCCTACCGGACAACGAAACATTCGACCGTTGGCCGACAGTTGAAAAGAATCACAGTCGATCAGGCTGACCGTCGCTTCTTGTGAAACAAATAGATTCCCCTGATTCACGTCACCGATGACAATGTTGTGCTCGTGTAACGTTGCGAATGCCGCGGCGCAGTTTCGGGCCGTTCGAACCAGAAACCGCCAGTCAGCGCGAGGAAATCGAGCTTTCCGGTGCGCTGGACTATATAACTCATGAATCTCGTGGGAATGTTTAACTCGCGGAATTAGAATCCCAAGAGTGGTGCCGCCACGCCGTTCGTGCAATGTTCCAGCAGGCCACGCTGCGAACGCCACGATTTCCTTCGTGGCCAACTGTACCATAGCTGCCAGCTTGGCTGCTTTTTCGTTTGTCGCGGCTTTGTGGTAGATCTTGGCGACATAGTCCGACGAATTGCTGATCTCGAAGACTGCGCCTTCCCCGCCAGTACCGAGTTTCCGCCCCAGCGAGATGTTTTGCCCATGTTGATCAACGTACTGCATCATCTCAATCGAGTTGTCAGAATCAGCGTTTTGTCGTCGTCTGTTCGCTCGTTTACCTTCTCTGAATCCAGAAACTCCCGCAATGGCTGGAAGTAATCGCCGGGATCGTCTGTGTGTCGCAGCGTTGCGAAGAGTGGTGACAAGAATGGTTCATGCACCGTTTGGTCTGCAAAACGTAGAACAAGACGTTCCAGCCCATCACTGAAGATTGCAAGCTCATCAACCCTTTCACGAATCTGAGTGAAGTCGAGATTTTCAATGAAGGCCTTGTCCGTAAGAAAGTTGGTTGTGTTGGCAAACTCGCCTGATTGCGGCCAAAACACGTGGCGGTAGCCGTCACCGTTCCACCGAACAATCGCTCCGTCACCAATTTGTATGAACAAAGCAGAATTCTCAGTAACCACCGCGCCTAGAAATGTGCAGGCAAGTTGCCGAGTGTCAACATCAAGCTCGCTTGCGCGCTGTACGATCCTCGAACGCAATCCGTTGCACCACGCAATGGCTGTCTCGCGGTGTATGGTTTCATCGAAATTGAACGATTCGGAAGCTTGTTCAATTGTCTGAATGAACGTGTCGCACGCGACCTGCGCCCCCTCGTCTGCATGTGATGCACTGCCGGCGCCGTCTGCTAGGCAGGCAACGAGGAGTTTTGTCTCGCCAACAATTAGCTGAACCACCCGGCAGGCATCTTGGCAAGGAAGATCACTGTTAATGTGCGAAGTGCCGGCGACGCTATCATATACTGTCTTCCACATCTTGTTTCCTCAATCGATGGACGCCCAACCGTCAGGAGTCGTCGGGTTTTCCAGTGGCACTTCATCACCCGGTGTCGACCGGGATACCGACTGTTGGGAACTCGAAAGCCAAAGAAACATATCACGGAAACGCATTCCTTTGAGTTTGACTGGTTCGCCAGCGCAAAACTTTCCAAGTGTCTCCATGTCCGCCCCTTCGACTCCGACACAGAACATTTTGAACGCCTTCGCCTTTTCCGCTTCTACGGCTCGCGCCGCTGCCGCTTCCCAGTTCGGGTCATTTGGAGCACCATCGGACACGAGAAATAGCCAAGGCCGATAGTAGGAAATGCCGTTTGCTCTGTACTGTTTTTTCCTCATTTCGAGTGAGTCGATCGCCTGATTAACTGCTTGCCCCATGTAGGTTAAACCATGTGGCTCCAATGTCGGCGGGGCGAAATTCGCCGCCGTCGCGAAATCGTGCATCGTTCTCACCTCGGAGCCGAATGTAATTACGGAAACTTCGACGCGCTTCGACGCGAGACTGTCTGCGGAGAGTTCGTGTTTGTACGCAACTAACCCTTCGTTCAATTGTGCGATAGGTTCCCCAGCCATTGAGCTTGAAACGTCAAGGATGAGTACGCATGGAACGCGAGGCTCCGGATTTTCAGCGAAGTCGTCAGTACCAAAGGGCATCTGTTCCATAGAATATTCTCCTCGAAGATTAATCATTCGATGACGACAACAAGCGGACCGCTCATGTGCAGGTGGCACACCCTCACGAAGTGTAAGCATGCCTTGACGGACGCTCAATCCTCGGTTGACGTTGCCTTTTCGAAGAACCAGTTTCTCGTTGATTCTGAATCGTGTTAACGAATGCCTGCCTCAGAGCCACGATAACGAAGGCACAGGCCACCCGCTGCGTCTGAGACCACCGCAATCAGTGCGGGACCTGGTGGATGACGCAACTTTTTCTGACGATTGGCCGCTCACGAATCAGCTCTGATTGCGACTTGTCACAAAGCCGGGACAGGCACCCTCGCGAGCCAGCAATTCAACACGAATTCTGCTTCAAGCGAGAGCCGGTCCCGGTTTTGTGGGATGCTCTTATTCAATCGAGTTGAATGGGCTCGTTTGGGGTTACAACATCAGGAGTCCGTCACAGGGGAAACGGGCGGTTTTCTCGACACTTCTGGCTGATCGCCACCAGTTGCCTGATGAGTTTTGTTGAACCCGACGCCGCAGGCGAGGCTTGAGACCGCGAAGGACTCCCCTGCGGGATCGGGTTGAACGTAATCCCCACAAACTCAGCCGATGCGACGGGAGACTGCGTTCGGCGGTGGCCTTCACCGAAAAGGGTCGGTTTTTCTGTGACATTCGTTCTGCTGTAACATTTCGGGCGGCCGTTCGCTTTGGGAGATATGCGACGGGTCAATCGTTTACCCGTCGCCTTGCTGAACCAGGTTTCTGACTTTGAATTCAGCAGGAATTCATCCGCCCCGAATCGACTGCAGGTGTTGTTATGAAGCTGCCTCATTCTCTTTCGACGTTCGCTGTCCTGTGTGCCGCCAGTGTTTCCGCTCACGCCGCGGATGATCTGTTCTCTTCCGTTCGTAACGGCAGCGCGTTTGCTGAAAATCTTGTGGAGGATTCCGGCAGCGAACAACAGAATCGTGAGTCCGGCACCGCAAAGAACCCCACCGAGAAGACGACCGAAAGTCCCACGTCGCTTGACGAAGTTAAGGGGCTGTTGCAGGACACCAAAGCCACAGAGGTCAGCTCGAAGGATGAATACCTGACCGCGATGTTTGCTCACGAAGGCTGGGAGTTTCCCGTGTTGGTGATCCTTGACACGGAGACTCAGAACCTGCACCTGTTTCTGGGATTAAGCGTGATTGATGACGAATCGCAGGTGACTTCGACGCAGGTGTTTCGACTTCTGCAGGCCAGCCAGGAAATCGCTCCGCTGGAAGGGCAATAAGGGGACATTCTACTTTAGGCTAAAAGTACAATGTCCCCTTTAGTGATTCCCTTTAGTCATTCTCTGGGTTCGGAAGAAACGAATCTGAGGGAGCGAAAGGGGACATTGTTCTTAATCAGTAAATTAGAATATCTCCTTTGCGACTCCCTCGTCGCCCAGCCGACCGGACCATGCGGATGGTTGCCTCAGCGAATTTTTACCACGGAGGACACGGAGTTCGCGGAGGAAATCACGGAGAGAAACTCTCACGTCACCTCTGCGTTTCATCTCTGTGGATCTCTGAGTCCTCTGTGGTGAACCCATTCCGGATACGTCGACTGTTGGGTTGCCGACGTGAGGTCAGGAGACCAGGGCAAAAGCGGGGAGCAAATGCGTGGTCAGGAGACCAGCGCACAACAAGGACCGGGGGCAAGTGCGTGGTCAGGAGACCAGCGCACAACAAGGACCAGGGGAGCAGGTGCGAGGTCAGGAGACCGGCGCACAACCGGGTCAAAACGGCGACAACAGAAATCTTACTCGTGATTGAGTGCTTCGTCGGTGTTGAGCAGCATCAGGCAGGCGTTGGTCCAGGCTGCATGTTCAGCCGGGGCCAGACTGGTGTTTCGTGCGGAATCGCCAACGGTCAGTAGTTCCTCGGCCAATGGTGGATTCCGGCGATACGAGGTCATGCTGCGGCTGATGGCCTTGTCGAACAAGCGGCGCTCGGCTTCTGTCGGAAGTCTGCAAAGAATTCTCTGGAACGCCTGATCCAGTTGGTCCTGAATTTCACGGCTGTCGGTCGGCTTTGAACGTTCAGTGGATTCGGCTGCGTTTGCTTTCAGTTCAACTGTTCCACCGACCAGCAGCGATTCCGCGAGAACTCGGGCCGCTTCGACATAGGCGGTTTCGTTCAGGGTCAACAGAGCGTGCAGCGGAGTGTTCGTGCGAGACGGGCGGACGGTGCAGGTTTGGCGAGATGCCACGTCAAAAAACATGGTCGGTGCGATGATGCGTCGCCAGAAGATGTAAAGGCTTCGACGGTAGAGTGCGGCCCCGGAATCTCGTGCATAGGTTTTCTTGCCAAATGTAGCCTCTTCCCAGATTCCTTCGGGCTGATAGGTGTTGACGGGCGGGCCTCCCTGTCGATCGTCCAGCAGCCCACTGACGGCCAGCGCCTGATCTCGCAACATCCAGGACGGCAGTCGAAAACGTGAGCCTCGGGCAAGCAGTCTGTTGTCGGGATCGACATCCACCAACGTCAGGTGTTCACCTGAAACATCCGTCTTTTCGGAAATGCGGTTGACGGACGACTGACGATATGTGTGGCTTGTCACAATCGTTTGCACAAGGCGTTTGACATCCCACCCGCTTTCTCGAAAGTCTGCTGCCAGCCAGTCCAGAAGATCTTTGTGTGGAGGGTACTCGGACTGCACTCCGAAGTCTTCAGTCGTCTTGACCAGTCCAATGCCGAAAAACGTCTGCCAGATGCGATTCACGGTGACTCGGGCGACCAGCGGCTGATCGTCGGACACAAGCCATGTGGCCAGATCGAGTCGATTGGCGGTGGCTGTTCCGGAGAATTCCGGGGAAAGGCTGGCTGGCGTTGAGGCATTCACTTCGATGTCGGAAACATCGTTGTACAGACCGCGGTTGAGCATGAACGTGGGCCGTCGATTGGGTTGATCAGCCATCACCATCACTCGTGGTGCGTTCTTCTGAAGTTCTTCTCGGCGGCGTTTCAGTGCCTGCTGTTTCTGAAGAGCGGTCGTGTAGTCCGGCTGTTCTGACAGAAAGCGGTCGGTGACCAGTTGCCTCTGTTCTGTTGTTCTTTCGTTGTCGGGCCGCTGAATTGCGACGTGGAATTCATGACTGGCATCCGGAAGCGAAGGGCTGCTGTCGTCAGTCGCGGAGATGCGGAATCGGCCGAGATTGTGAGAGACGTGTTTGGATTCGTGTTTCAGGACCACCTGAATCTCAGCCGTGTCAGATATTTCCAGTGGTGGGTCAAATCGAAAGACGGCCGCGTGGTCGCGATCGATCGGCCGTCCTTCATACACCGCCCAGCCCGTGCTCGGATTTCCATCAAGGACGTTGTTGACGGTCAGGCTGCCCTGTTCGTAAGTCGCTTTGGGTTCCAGCAGCTTGAGTCGCGTGGAAGTGCCGTTGCGGATCAGGGTACATTCCAGTTCCGTCAGGACGAAGTTGCCACTGTCGGACCGAGCCAAGCCTTCCTTTGTCATGCTTTTGTGACGGAGAGCTTCCAGCAGCAGGCCGGTGACACGGCCCTGATGCAGCGGGTAGCGAACAGTGTAGACATCTGTCGGAGGATTCGGACCCGTGGCCAGAATGCTGAGATCCGGCAGCCGTTCCAGTTGCTGCGATTCTGCTTCGGCTGTGGTTGCTTTCAGAGGAAGCCAGTGACCAGCCACGTTTCCTGCGGCGCGATTGCGGTCCATCTGATCACGAACAGCTCGTTCCCACGCGGACTGCCTGCCGGACAGCTCTTGTTTCAGTTGTTCCACATGTTTCTGCGAGAGCGTGAGGCGTTTCTGAAGATCTTCCAGTTCCTGCGACTGCTCGACAGGAAGCCACGAAATCACGGGGGCTGTTTGAGGATCACCGCCGCCTCCGGTGACGGGTGTGTGGTTGAAGAATGCGAACAGTTGA
>JAGQPY010000326.1 GCA_020426485.1 Planctomycetaceae bacterium | reverse complement strand
GAAAGTCGGTCGACGTAGTACGTTCCAAGCGCCCACACGCTCCCGTTGGTCGCTTGAACAAAGATGCGTGCATCTTACGCCGTAAGATGCCCACAGCGCTTGGCACCATGGTTCAGGCATCATTCGCGGCACGTCGAAACGGTGACCGGCGGATTCTCAGCACACTTCTCTCAGGACATGCGCCCGCTTGACGGGCAGCGACTGAAAGCAGACTGAAGTTTTGTGAAGCCAATGTTCGAACAACGCCCGGGAAACTGTGCTCGGCAGAAACTCAACGAACGTTCTTACCTTCGATGATATTGAACCAACCGAACCTGATTCACGCGAGCAGTCCTGCGACTCCGCCTTGTGGAGGAGGACCACGGCAATCGACAACACGGTGGCTGAACAGAGGCAGAATGTGAGCTTCCTGAACAATCAGGAGATGCCATTCCACGAAGGAAGTGAACTCCGTCTGCGGAAAATCGGCCACCTCATTAAAGCGAAGCTTCTGCAGTTCCGCTTCTGCATCGGACACAACCTCTTCTTCTTCCGGCAGGAAGGGAAGCGAATCACTTTCCGAATGGCGGCCCGTTGGATTCCATTCCAGCAGGCTGCTGCTGCACAGAATCAATGCAGTCATCAGAAAGCCAAAAATGGAAAGCCGGTGTGTCATGCGTTTCATGCTCTCAGGACACGACGGGATCGTCAATACAAACCGGACACCCCGGTCAGATAAATCTCAAGTCTTACGGAATCTGGTCGCGTCAGAGTCAGAACACCCCTTCGCCCCCGACGGCTTTCACAGGTTCCCCTGCAAGGTCCACGTCGAACACCAGCTCCGCGACGATTTGAGCTTCGGTCGACATAAACCAAACAGAAACGGCTGTTGCAGCCTGGAGGAGCCACAACAGCCGTTTGCGGAAATGGATCAGAACTCAGAGCGGAAGATCAATTGGCCAGCCAGTCATTCAGCTTGTCGGAAGCCGACTTCTGAGGTTCTTCGGTCTGCAGAGTCTTTCGAGAATCGTTGGTCAGTCGAGCCACATATTCCATAGTGCTTTTCAGAGCATCCGGTGTGGCGGTCGCATCCAGCTTGCAGCAGAAGATGATCAGGTACTGACCTTCCTTGGTTTTTTCCATGGTCCATGCACCAATCTTGGTACGAGCACTCTGTTCCAGCAGCTGGGTGACGGTTTCCAGATTGGGAGCCTGTTTCAATGTGGCTGCCAGTGACCAGACTTTGCGAACATCCGCTCGCTCATAGTATTCCACTTCTTTGGTCACGAACACGGACTGCTTCTGCTTGTTGCTTTGTTCAAATTCCACTTCCAGATAGCCACCATCGTGACTGGTGTATTCCAGGCTGGTCTGTTTCAGTACCTCTTCGATCGGCAGGGGAGCGGGCTTCCAGGAAGAATCGACAAAGGAACGGACTTCCGTCACGTCAACGCTGTAGCTGACCAGACGAGCTTTCGGTGAGATGGCCTGTGAGATCGCCACGAGTTCACCGTTGTTGTTGACCACGGGGCCACCGCTGTCTCCGGAATTGATCGGGGCCTGTGTTTCCACCACTTTGAAATCGTGTTCGCCGACGCCGCTGCGAAACGTCTTCTGATAGACCGATCGAACCGTGCCGGAGGTGAAGACCCACAATGCATCCGTTGAACCGGGGTTTCCAATCGACTGCACATCTTCACCCGGCCCGATGCTGGATTTGGCCAGCGGCACTGCGTTGATGCCGTCCGGAATGCGACTGAGTTCCACCATGGCCAGATCACGCTTGCGATCGACACCGATGACTCGTCCACGAACAGCCAGCTTGTCCAGTCCATCCAGATAGTGTTTTCGTTCAACGATGGGCTGACCGTTTTTGAATTCCGGAAAGAACACCACCGCCGTTCGAGCTTCCCCGACCACATGAAAGTTGGTGATCAACAGTTTTCGTTCTGCATCAATCAGGACACCCGTCCCGCTGGAAACCTCACCGCTGACCTTCGACAGCACCCACGCCGTGGAACGCAATGTCTTGTTGTAGACATCACCGTCCGCCCGAACCGTGGAGGCCACGCCTGTCAACAGCACCGTTCCCATCACCATCTGCAACATTCTGACTGAAGTTTTCATGATCTCACCATTTCCGAATTTCTGAGGTCCCAAACCGCCATCCTCTGGCTCTCCAACTGGCCCTCATGGCCATAAAACCCTCAGCGAAATGATCACGAAACTGTTACAGCCAAAATTTAACCGCAATGACTTTGATCCATCCTGAACATCATTCCCCGGAAATTCGTGGCGAAACCTGTCATCGCCGGATTTCGGTTGGTCTTTGGGAGAGTTGACGGCCAGAAGTGCCACAGCATGTGTTTCCGGGCAACTCCAACGACCAGAACACCTTTACACAGCAAGCAGAGGAGCAGGCGACCGTGATCGCCACCGACCAATCGTCGTCCCACAGGCACAGGGACGGTAGCGGTGGTTGATGGCAGTTGATGGCGGAACAACGCGGGGCAGCACCTTACCGCTCACAAATCGCGCAGGGAGATTCGCGCGTCGACGCCGGATGGTTAAACCAGATGATCAAGTCGTTTTCGTCTCGCTGACGTTTCCGTTGTTGTGAAAACGACCCGTACGAACTGCGGTATTCGACGGCTCCCGCTGATGTTGGGCAGGCAGCGTCCTTTAGCCACGTGCGACGGAATCTTGCAAACTGATCCGATTTGTTGTCACGTCATGAAGAATCGGCCGTAACAGCGATGGCCGGTGCGGCAGGGCTGATCAGGGGATCACGCCAGTCCGGGCGGCCCATCCCCCTGTTTGGAGAACGCTCATGACGCTTCGACGATGCCGCATTGCTGCGATGTTGGCTCTGATTCCCTTGTTGCTTTCCGAGGGTCGGGCTGCCGATCATCTGGATTCACCGTCGGTCGGAAGCGATGGGCGAGTCGACATTAACGATCTATATGCATTTCAGTCGCCCGCCAATCCCAACATGACGGTCCTGATGATGACCGTGAATCCGTTGGCGGGGGTTTTGAGTGAAACGTCATTTCATCCGAGTGCAACCTATGAGTTTCACATCGACAACAATGGCGATGCGGTTTCAGACCTGAGCTACACCGTCTACTTTTCATCACTGCGGCGAGGGTCGCAGAACGTCATTCTGCTGAAACAAAACGGAAGCATCGCGGCGTCGGGAAAAACCGGGATGACTCTGAATGTGAGTGGTGGAGGCAAGCTGAGGGCCGGGTTGTATGAAGATCCATTTTTCTTTGATCTGAACGGCTTCAACGACGGATTCAGCTTCGATGGCACTGATTTCTTCGCCGGAATGAACGTCAACGCGATCATTCTGGAAGTTCCCAGCAGCGCATTGGCGGGTCCCAATCTGGCGGTCTGGGCTCGAACCACAGTTGGCGGAAATCAATTTGATCGCATGGGACGTCCGGCCATCAATACCGTGTTGATTCCGTCCGGACGCAAGGACGAATTCAATACGGCCAACCCGGTGTTCGACTACGCTGATTTTCATGTCGATGTTGAGGCCGCGATTACATCTCTGGGCAATGGAGCAAATGCTGCCGGCCTGGCTTCCGTGCTGCTGCCGGACGTATTGACTGTCGACGTTTCGAGTTCGGCGGGCTTTCTGAACGGTCGGAAGCCGGCTGACGACGTGATCGATGCCGAACTGAATTTGCTTTCCAACGGTGCGGTCACAACCGATCTGGTCAACGCCAACGACAAGCCCTTTCCGGCCGTGTTTCCATATCTGGCCGCTCCCAACTGAAGGCCGGTTCGGAACAGGTGTGATTCCCGCCGAGATTCTCGTGCGGCATGGTCGGGCATGAGCATCGCCTTTGATCGGCTTGCGAGTTTGCGCTCGCTTGCGAATCGACGGCTGGCCGCTCTCTGGCATGTACGCGATGTGTTCACGGTGAGAGCACTGCAGAACGGTACTGTTCCTGCGGAGCCTTGAATTCGCTGGCCCTTCGCATTGGCCCATCCGAATGGTGTCTCGGGAGTTCGAGGTTCCGCTTTTTGTCAGCTGATTGATTTTCGGGACAGAGCAATGACATCACATCACTTTCATATCATTCTGCTGGTCATCTGCGGCGTCATGACGTGTCAGGGACATGTTCCCGCAGCGGTTGCCGACGACGATTCATCAGCAACAGCGGAAGTCCATCTGAGTCGATCAGGGTCTCTGGGACAGATGATCCCTGTCGTGGAGGCCATCGCGACATTTCAGGAACGCGTTCGAAAAAAGCCACAGGACCAGCGCAGCCGCATGGTGCTGGGACAATTGTACGTCCGACTGGCGAAGGAAACGGGAAGGCACTCAGCCTACGCTTCCGCTGAGAAGGTGTTCCGGCAGGCACTCGTCGAACTTCCGGAATCATCGACCGTCAAAACACATCTTGCAGCAGTCCTTGAAGCTCAGCATCAGTTCGAAGAAGCACTGCAGCTCAGTGAATCTGTCTGTCTCAGTCACCCCTCGAATACGTCCGCTCTGGCCACTGCCTTCGACTGCCAAATGGCACTTGGCAGGTATGCCGCCGCTGACACATCCCTGCAGAAACTGAAGGCAGCAGAGGGAAGCATTCCTCCGGTTCAGGCTCGACAGGCACAGCTTGCTGAAATTCAGGGGAAGCCACGGGAAGCGATTGTCCTTCTGGAGGCAGCGCTGGCCACTTCGATTGAACACGGGACGTCGACTGTGTCGTGGTATCAGTTCCGGCTGGGAACACTGTTTGACGGTCAGGGAGAACTGAATCGGGCTGCCGAACACTATCAAAAGGCGATGACAGCTGATTCTTCATTTCTGCCGGCGAAGATTTCACTGGCACGGGTTACGGCGCTTCAGGGGCAACTGATGCTGGCGGAAGACCTGTATCGGGAGGTCCTAGCTTTTCGGCCGTCGGCTGCGGCTTACATCGGTCTAAGCGACGTGCTCAGCATCGCCGGGAAAAACAGCAGGCGGAAACCTGTCTGGATCGGGCTGAGCAACTGATGGACGAAGAATATCAGGCTTTGCCCGATTGCCATTCACGACAGCTGAGTCGGTTCCACAGTGATTATCAACGGGACACGGCTCTTTCACTTCAGCTGGCCGAACAGGACCTGAAGATCAGGCAGGACATCTACGCCTACGACACGCTGGCATGGGCGTTGTTGAAATGTGATCGAGCGAAGGACGCCGTGATCCAGATTCAGAAAGCTCTGAGCATGAATACGCAGGACGCCCACCTGCATTTCCACGCAGGAATGATCTACGTCGCCTGCGGAGATCGGCAGCAGGCAATCCGTTCTTTCGAAACTGCTTTGTCAATCAATGGCCACTTTGACCTTCGGCAGGCCGAGATGGCTCGTCGGCAGCTCAGCACACTGGCTGGGCTCACGAAGTTTTGAACTCGTGCCGCTGTGCTGCTGTTCGGTCGTTCATTCGCGATGAACGCCGGACAGCAGCCGCGGTTTTCTCCGTTTCCTTCACTGTAGGTCGCGCAAATCAGCGGATCATGAATCCTGCTGATGCGGCCTCTCACGGCAATCCCAAACTTCAACCAGCGGCACGAACCCTGGTTGCTGACCTGAAAGTAGCACAATGATCCGGAACCTCTTCAAAAAACTGACTGCAGAATCTTTGTTCAGATCCAACGCTGTATCTCGCCGTCGCCAGCGCAGAAATCGTGTTCGGGGGGCGGTGATTTCCGGAGAACATCTGGAGGCAAGAACTCTGCTGACGGCTTACGTCGTGAATACCATCGAAGATGGCAGTCTGGTCAGTGACGGCTTTGTCAGCCTGCGGGAAGCGATTGAAGCTGCCAACACGAATGCCGCCTTTCTGGATGCGGCCGCCGGAGAAGCCGGTCCCGGAGCCACGGACACGATTGTCTTCGATCCGATCCTCAACGGCCAGACGATCACTCTGGGCGGCACTTCACTGGTGATCAGCGATTCACTGATGATCAGCGACAACAATGCACTGCCCGTCAGCATTGACGCTGCGGGCAACAGTCGAGTTTTTGACGTGGTCTCCGGATCAGGTTTGGTCTCCATCGCGAACGTCACCATCGCCGGAGGTTCGGACGTTGTGGGTGGTGGAATTCGGGTTGCCGGTGGCGAGAGTCTGGTTCTGGATGCCGTGACCGTGCGTGGCAATACTGCGACGGGGAATTCATCGACGGAAGGTGGCGGAGGTCTCTTCAATGACGGTGGTGATGTGACCATCACGAATTCGACCATCACTGCTAACTCAGCCAGCGGCACGTCCGGCAGCGGTGGCGGAATCTTCAGTACCTCAGGCTCTGTCAGCATCGCCGCTTCCACCATCAGCCTGAATTCCGCGACTCGCGCGGGAGGTGGTATCGAGTTGATTTCCGGCGATGCATTGTTGACGGCCGTGAATCTGATCAACAACGATGTGGACGGCACAGCGGGTGCAGCCAATCCGGGCAACGGGGGAGGTGTTCACATCAGCGGCGCGGCAGCGTACACGATGGATGGCGGTAGCGTGTTTGGGAACCGAGCGGCTCGGGAAGGCGGCGGTCTGTGGAATGGTTCGGGACTCATGACCATTCAGAACGGGACTCTGATTCAGGCCAATGAAGCGG
>JAGQPY010000325.1 GCA_020426485.1 Planctomycetaceae bacterium | reverse complement strand
GAGAATCCACTGATAAAGAGCTGCATTCCATGGGGTTTGTTCCTTCCAATGCGACCACTCATGCCAGACTCTGACGCAGAGATCCGGTGATTGAAGATGTCCGGTTTACGACCAACACTTCGGCAGGTCATCGCGGTCATGGCCATTCTGGCAGCTCTGGCTGCTGCGTTGTTTTTTCTTGCGCGTTACTGGACGCTTGAAGGACGTGCCGCCACTCTTCGAAGAGCCGCTTCTGCTTTGGCTCAGGGACGCAATGCGGAAGTTCATCATCAGCTGAAGAATCTGCTGTGGTTCTGTCCCCATGACGCCGAGGCGCTTCGATTGAGTGGGTTGGCAAGTGCCGGGAAGGGCGACTATGGCAACGCGGTCCGGGATTTCATGAAGATTTCTCCCGAGTCGCCGGTGGCGAAGGTTTCGCGGCTGGAACTCGTCGCGGTGCTGCAGGCTGATTTCCAGATGGAATCCTCGGAGACGGTCCTGCGAGGCTACCTGCAGGATTTTCCGGACTCAATTCCGGCTGTGTTGCGACTGACCGGACTGCTCCGGATGCAGTTGCGTGTCGCTGAAGCCGTCTCCTTCGTAAGAACGTTCATTCAACATCCGGAATTTGGCAGGCATTCGGTCAGCGACCAGCTGAGTCTTCTGATTCCACTGGCGGGCCTGCAATTCGATTCTCCGCAGCCCGATGCTGTTCTGCCGCAGCTGCTGGAATCTCTGAAACGTCATCCAGCGCAGCCGACTGTGATGATTGCGGTGGGGCGAGCATACGTCAGGCTGGGCAGACCTGAACAGGCCGTGCCCTTTCTGCAGAAGGCCCAACTGCTGACGGATTCCGCGGCATGTGGTTCCGCTGCGCTCGCAGAGGCACTGATTCTGATGAACGACCTGCAGGCGGCGGATCGTGTGCTGAATTGTCTGTCAGAACAGGACGGGGGGACTCTTTCGGCAGAGCATTCGGAGCTTCGTGCTCGCTGGTTGGAAGCGGCCGGGCAGCTGGAAGATGCCGTCTTGGAAATGAACACGGTGGTTCGCCTGAACCCGGGACAGAGCCGCCTGCGAGCAAGCCTTGGACGCCTTTACCAACGATTGCAACGTGCGGAAGAGGCGGCCGCCGAACATCAAAAAGCGCACGAACTTGCTCAGGCCGAGCTTGCTTTGTGGAGAGACGCTCGGAACTTTCCGGACAATCCCACGGCGGCCGACTGTCGACGAATTGTCGATCTTTATGGCCGATTAAACTGTCCCGTGGAGTCAGAAGTCTGGCAGAATCTGGCAACCGCACTGGCAAAGGAGCCTTCGGAAGTCCGCGCATCGTCGGATCAGTGAATCGTTGACATACCTGCTGTCAGAACGCTTCGGGACAAAGAGGGTTCGACAGCCCGCGTTCCTGATTCGGATCAGCAGACGGACTTGAAACATTTCAGCAAGCCACCTCCTGGATCAAAGACCTGCAGCGCAGAGAATCTTTCTTCTGTTCACGCATGCAGCACCGTGAACATGTCGTAAAATCCGGTTCCTGATGACTTGAGCATTCCGCCTGCGTTCTTCCTGCATCATTTCTTATCGGACTCTGACGTTAACATGAGCCGCTTTGCTGTTGTCATTCCTGTGGTCATCCTCAGCATCGTGACTCTGTGCGTCGGCATGTTTGTTTTCCGGAGGCCGCCGGCTGATCCGGGCTCAGGGGGATCGGGGAAACCGGAGGGATCGCCTGAAATCACGCTGGACCTGTTGGTCGACAACAGTGCTTCAGTTCCGCCGGTTGTGTCGATCCGCTTTGACACCTTGCCACCGGCAGACACCGGAATGAATTTCCAGTACTACGGTGGCCCCAGTTCGATGAATCATCTGACGGAACAGAATGGTGGCGGAATTGCTCTCTGGGACGCAGACATGGACGGGACGCTCGACATCTTTCTGGTCAATGGTTCCAGCTTCAGTCGCAGCGCCGAGGAGGTCGGGGCAACGAACCGCTTTTATCGAGGCGAAGGCGATTTTCGCTTTGCAGATTCCACGTTGCCGTCCGGACTCACGGCGTTCAACTTTGGTCAGGGATGTGCGGTCGATGATTACGACAACGATGGGTTTCCTGATCTGTTCGTTGCAGGTTATGAACACTGCAGTCTCTGGCACAACAACGGTGATGGCACATTCGACGACATGACATCACAAGCGGGGATCGAAATTCATGCGTTCTCCACCAGTGCCGCATTCGCTGATTTGAATCAGGACGGCGCATCGGATCTGTACGTCGTGAACTATGTTGACTGGACGCCGGAAGACAAACCTCGGTCTCAGGTTGCCAGCCCCATGGATTTTCAGGGGCAGGCCGATGTTCTGCTTGTGAACTCCGGAGACGGAACATTTCACGACGCCGGTGCAGAAGCCGGAATTGCCGTGAACGATGATGGTAAGGGCCTGGCAGTTGCGATCGCAGACATCAATGCCGATGGTCGTTCGGACATTATCGTGGCAAACGATACGACGCGAAACTTTCTCTTTCTGAATGACGGCGGTCTCCGGTTTCAGGAGGTCGGTGTTCAGAAGGGGCTTGCCATCAGTCAGGACGGTTCCATTGGCAGCAGTATGGGAATCGCCGTCAGTGACTATAACGCGGATGGTCAGCCGGACCTGTTCGTGACGAATTTTTCTCAGGAAGTGCTGGACGTCATGATGAATGCCGGCGACGGCGGTTTTATTGCCACCAACAGTGAACTGGGACTGGATGCCGTTTCCAGACCATTACTGAACTTCGGGATTGTGTCGACAGACTTTGATCTGGATGGCTGGCCGGATCTGTTCTTTGCCAACGGCCATTTGTGGGATGAGCGTCCGTCCGGCGGCATGTACCAGATGCCACCATCAATCCTGAAGAATTCTGCCGGCACGCGTTTCGTGGATGTCTCTTCCACGGCTGGCAGCTACTTCAGCCAGAAGTGGCTGGGGCGTGCGGTGGCCATGGGAGATCTGGATTCTGACGGCGACACTGACCTTGTCGTTTCTCATTTGCAGTCACCCCATTCCATCCTTCGAAACTCCTGCGTCCGGTCCGGCAACAGCGTGAAGGTTCAGATGATTGGGACCACGGCGGCAAGACAGTCGCTCGGAAGCCGCATCGACGTCGAATATACGAACGGCGAGTCACTTTATCTGCACGTTCCCGCCGGAGAGAGTTTTCAGGCGGCGCATGATCCGGTGGTGGTTGTCCCGGTTGACAACGACTCAGCCATTCGAACGATTGTGGTAAGATGGTCAGACGGGAAGACTGAGAAGTGGCAGGATGTCGCCTCTGCCCCAACGATTTCCTTAATTCAGGGGCGGGGAAGAGCAATGACTGGCAGCAGCGTGACGCTCGATGATCCGTGAGTCAGAGTTCTTTTGCTGCAGATCTGCACGGAAGAAGTCGTCGACCTATGGTTCGGTCTCACGCGGGGCACGCGACGGAGCGAGCTGACGTTCGTGAGCCCGACGTTGTCGATCAGTGTTGGTTGCTTTCCCTTTGCGGCCTCTACGGCCGGTCCGGTATTCAGCTGCGACTAAGATGGCAAAACCGAACGAATTTCTCAATTCAAGTGACGGGACGCGGTGTTGTGAGTATCGTGCGCAGGTGAAGCGTGCGGGCCGAGACCGTGAGAGGTGTGTTTTTCAGACGCTCTGAAGTGTCGCGGCCGCACAAAACCAGGACAGGCACACTTTCCGACATGTGTTTCACAGGGTTTCTGCCCTGTTCGGGGAGCCAGTCCCGGTTTATCAGATCGCCTCTCAACCTCGCCTTCGGCATCGGGTTAAACGAATGGTGTATTCCTGGATCAGAATTCTTCAAGGTGTTGGTCTGACTTCATATAACCGAGTTTCCATTGAATCAAGTGGGGCGTGTCTCACCGGAGAGGCGTTGACCCCTGAGAGTTACTGACTCTACCCGCGGCTTCTGCATCCGCGACTGACATTTCCTTCCTGTTCATCCTTCCCACGATCCTGCCAATTGCCTGCGGAGATTCCCATCGTGATCACAGTTCTCAACATTTCTCCGAAATCAATGCTGCGTGTTGTGTTGTGCGGCGTTTCAATCTTTTCAGCGTGCGTCCTTGCACCTGTGGTCGTTGCCGCGGCCGATGAGAGTGTCGACGGCGATTCCGCAGAAGGTGCGGATGAATTGCCTGAGGGGCATTCGCTTCATGGGGAGGTCTTTAATGAAGGTCCGCGGCAGGCGGCGTATCTGATGGATGGGGTGGGCGTCGTTCGTTTTGACGTCACGACATCCAGCGAAGATGCTCGAGCCTTTGTTCGCCAGGGTGTGGCTCAGTTGCATGGGTTCTGGTACTTCGAATCCGAACGATCTTTTCGTCAGGCCGCGATGCTCGACCCGGACTGCGCGATTGCGTACTGGGGCATGGCCATGTCCAACCGCAAAAACGAAAGCCGAGCGAAAGGCTTTATTGAAGAAGCGAAGAAGCGGCGAGATAAAGCTTCGAAACGTGAGCAGCGTTACATTGATGCATTGCACGCCTTCATGAACGCAAAGGCTTCGAACGCCGAAGAAAAACAGAAGCGGTCCGAAGCATACGTGAAGGCTCTGGACGATCTGCTGGTCGAGTTTCCGGACGATATCGAAGCGAAGGCGTTTCTGGCCGAATTCTTCTGGTCATCACGAGACAAGGAGGTAAAGGCTTACAGCCATACCATGATCAACGCCATGATTCAGGATGTCCTGGACGTGGAACCGGAACACCCGGTGCATCATTATCGCATTCATCTGTGGGACGCCAAAAAGGCGGAAAATGCTCTGGAATCTGCGGCTCGCTGCGGCCCCGCGGCTCCGGCAATTGCCCACATGTGGCATATGCCGGGACATATCTATTCCAAGCTGAAGCGCTATGAAGACGCTGTCTGGCAACAGGAAGCGTCCGCTCGTGTGGATCATGCTCACATGATGCGTGATCTGGTGCTGCCGGATCAGATTCACAATTTTGCTCACAACAATGAATGGTGCATTCGTAATCTGATCAAGATTGGTCGAGTTCAGGACGCCGTCTCGCTGGCTCGCAACATGATCGAACTGCCTCGGCATCCCAAATACAACCACATTGGCAAGTCCGGCAGTTTCAAATACGGCCGACAGCGGCTGATGGATGTCTACCGAACGTGGCAGCTGCATGAAGAACTGATTGCGGATGCTCAGACGGCCTGGCTGCAGCCCGTCGATAACGAAACAGAAGACCTGAATCGCAGCCGATATCTGGCCTCGGCACATGCTGCTCTGGGGCATGTCGATGAAGCGACGCGGATCAGAGACGAACTGCAGCGCGAATTAGATGACCAGAAACAAAAGCAGACCGATGCCGGGACAGACGCGGAAAAGAAGGCGACGGACGAAAAGAAGACCGAAGACGAGATCAAGAAACTTCGCAAAGAGGCCACTGCGAAATTCAACAGCCGGATTCGTGACCTGCAGAAGGCGATCGACGAAGTGGACGGTCGACTTGCGGCTCACGACGGAAAGCTTGACGAGGCCCTGGAGAAGTTCAAAAAGGCCGACAATGTTCCGGTCGAAGACGTCATTGCCGTGATGATTCAGGCGGGCAAGTTCGAAGACGCCGTTAAGCGAGCGGAGCAGCATGTGCGGTCAAACCGAAACGAAGTTCGCCCGTTGATTGCTCAACTGGAAGCTCTGTGGGCGGCTGATCAGCGAGAGAAGGCTTCCGACGTGCTGGCGCAGTTGGGCAGGTTTTCTTCGGTGATGGATCAGGACCTTGCGGCACTGACAAGCATCGAAACGATCGCGGAGGCTCTGGAAAAGAAGGATTCATGGCGTCAGCCGGCGAAGGTGGCCAAAGATATCGGAGTCCGTCCGGATCTGGATCAACTGGGACCGTTTCGCTGGCAGCCGTCGGTCGCTGCGGACTGGAATCTGAAGAATCAGGACGATCAGGATCTGGCCTTGTCCAGTTATCGTGGCCGCCCGGTGATCGTGATCTTTTACCTGGGTGCCGGTTGTCTGCACTGTGCCGAACAGATTCAGAAATTCGGTAAGGAGATTGATCAGTTTCGCGACGCCGGTCTGGAGATCGTTGCCGTCAGCACGGACGCGCAGAAGGTTCTGAGTCTGGCGTGGAAGGATCTGGAGAAGAAACTGCCGTTTGATCTGGTTTCGGATCAGGAACTGAATGTCTTCCGAAAATATCGGTGCTATGACGATTTTGAAAAGCAGCCGCTCCATGGAACATTCCTGATCGACGGTGATGGTCGAATTCGCTGGCAGGACATCAGCTACGAACCGTTCATGGATACGGACTTCATGCGAAAAGAAGCTCAGCGACTGCTCGATCAGGATAAGACTCTCAGGAAGTCCGACGCCCCGGCACTGACTCAGCAGACACTGAGTCGTTGATGGCGTTCGTTTCAGGGTGACGGAGATCGACGTTGGTGGGTATCGCGTTTCTGGCGGCAAAGCTTTCTCCCGAAGCTTTGATTGCCAAGGTTGAAATCTTGCACGAGCGATGAGATGGACAGCCTCACTTTGGAGTGCGGCGACTTGTCACCGCTTTGGATTTTCGGTCTGTTGCGGAATTCGTGAGAATTCCAAGTGATTCAGAATCGCCGTCCAATT
>JAGQPY010000324.1 GCA_020426485.1 Planctomycetaceae bacterium | reverse complement strand
ACTGCTTTCGCAACCGACCAGCTTCACACTGGATGAGTTCCAGCGACTGCCGCGGTCAAAAGTTTTTGCAGATTTCCACTGTGTCACCAAGTGGTCTCGACTGGGCAATCTTTGGGAAGGCGTTCGACTGTCGTGGTTGCTGCAGCAACACGGCCTTCATCCCGAAGCAAAGTATCTGACCGTCGCCGCCTACGATGGTCAATGGACAACCAACATCCCTCTGCGTGAAGCCATGGCGGACGATGTCCTGCTGGCGTCTCACCACGACGGTGAACCGCTCAGCCCGGATCACGGCGGACCGGTTCGTCTGGTCGTGCCTCGCCTGTTCGCGTGGAAAAGCGCGAAGTGGGTGCGCTGCATTCATGTTACCTCGGACAATGAACCTGGCTACTGGGAACAGAAAGGTTACCACGACGTCGGCGATCCCTGGACCGAACAACGCTTCCGCGACTGAAACGCTCGTCGCAATGCTCTGGGTCGGTGCTTACTTTCCGGCGTTCATGTTCATAATGCCGCGATCTTTGTGAACCTTGTATTCGTAGGCATCGACCAGTGCGATCCAGCTGGCTTCAATGATATTCTCACTGACGCCAACGGTGCACCAGACATCCGTTTTGTCACGACTTTCGATGACAACACGCACGCGAGCCGCCGTGCCTTCGCTGCTGTTGATCACTCGTACCTTGTAATCGACAAGACTGAGTTCCTCAATCTGAGGATAACTGACCACCAGTGCCTTCCGCAGCGCGCAGTCCAGTGCATTGACCGGACCGTCGCCTTCGCCAACGACATGATGAGTTTCTTCGCCGACGGTCAGTTTGATGACGGCTTCGGTCACTGGTTCGCGTGACTGGTTTTCGATGTTGACTCGGTAGTGATCCAGCTGAAACGACTGCCGATAGGTGCCCGCCTGCTTCATCACCAGCAGATCAAATGATGCTTCGGCCGCTTCGAACTGGTATCCGTCATTCTCCAGATCCTGAACGGCATTCAGGATTTTCGCCTGCAGGTCGGAATCTTCCTGCAGCCGAAACTTGGTGGTCTTGGCCATGATGTTCGAACGGCCCGACAGTTCGCTCACCAGAACTCGACGAGCATTCCCCACGGATTCGGGAGTGATGTGCTCGTAGCTGTGAGCGATCCGATTAACCGCGTGAACATGCATGCCGCCCTTGTGAGCAAATGCGCTGGAACCGACGAACGGCTGACCATTGCGGAAGTTCATGTTGGCCATTTCATAGACGTACCGCGAAATTTCCGTCAGGTGAACGATGCCGCCGTCCACCAGCACTTCATGGCCCATCTTAAGGCTCAGGTTGGCAGCCACTGAAATCAAGTCCACGTTGCCACATCGTTCTCCAATGCCATTGATCGTGCCCTGCACCTGCATCGCTCCGGCGGAAACCGCAGCCAGCGAATTCGCCACGGCCAGCTCGCTGTCATTGTGGCAATGAATGCCCACGGACACCTCGACCTTGCTTCGCAGCTCTGACACCGCTTCGACAATCTGAGCCGGAAGGCTTCCGCCGTTGGTATCACACATACAGATCATGTCCGCACCCGCTTCGGCCGCGGCTCGCCATGTCTGCAGAGCATACTCCGGATTTGCTCGCCAGCCGTCAAAACAGTGTTCCGCGTCGTAGACCACTTCGCGACCATGCGACTTCGCAAAAGCGATGGAATCCCGAATCATGGCCAGATTCTCTTCCAGCGAGACCCGCAGCACTTCCGTCACGTGCAGATCCCATGTCTTACCGACGATCGTGATCACGGGAGCCTGACTCTTCACCAGTGCCTGCATGCCGATGTCTTCAGAAGCCTGAACTCCCTTGCGACGCGTCATGCCAAACGCCGTGATGCGAGCATGCTTCCACTTCATTTCAGCCGCGCGCTGAAAGAATTCTTCGTCCTTGGGATTGGACAGCGGATATCCGCCTTCAATGTAATCGAATCCCAGTTCGTCCAGTTTGGTGGCAATCATCAGCTTGTCGCGAAGCGAAAAGTTGACGCCTTCTCCCTGTGAACCATCACGCAGGGTCGTATCGTAGAGCTGGATTCGAGTCATTTGTCGGGATCTGTCAGATTCAAAAACCGGGTGAAGTGAAACTCTGGTTTTGCCGGAACCAACGACGGCCCGCACGCAGGGATTGCTGGAATGGTGCTGAGGTTCTATCGGCAAAAAATGCCGGACGGCTCCGTCCGTATCGAACCGGCGAACGCTGCATCCTGATCGTTACAACAGTTGCTGATGTCACACTCAACGTGACACGCCTGGTTTGCGTCGTCCACATCAAACTGAAAAAGTGTAAACATAAAAAAAGCCCTCAGGAGACCTGAGGGCTGATCGGCAAATTTGTTTGTCTCAGGCATCTCAGGATGGTCTGTCAGCAATCATGCTGCAGATGATAATTGCTGAAATGCTGATGATGTTGAACACAAGGAACCCCGTCAGATAGACACAGAATGGGCACGACCGCCGAATACTAGTTCCGCGACAGCGACGGGTCAACGACCAATCAGGGAATTGTCTTTACGGCTTCTCACGATCCGGCATGCTGTCCAGATCCAGTCGGTACAGCATCTGATTGTAGTCGTGTCGGGGCACTGGGGTTGGGTTGCCGGAAAACGTGTGAGTGAATGTGGCTTCGAACAACAGCACCGGTGACTCCGGGGTGGTGAATTCCGGATGGATTCGCGGGTTGTAGAACGTGTAATTGTCGTGAGTTACCACCTTCACAGCCTCTTTCCACGGCCCCGTTGGAGCTTCTGCTTCGGCATACCACAACTCCCCCAGACCGGATGGCTTCCCGTGCTGCTGAGTAAACACCGTGACCCAGCGATTGCGAAACGCATTCCAGGCAATCGAACCTCGGTGCGGCTGAACATTTTCTCCCGTGGTTCGAGCCCTCACCGACGGCTGAGCATGCAAAACTTCCCACGTTGCGGCATCAGACCACGCTTCGAAGGTGGCCGGGCAACGCAGTGTGGGAAAAGGATCGCCGAACAGCATCCATACACGACCTTCCTGATCCGTCCAGCGAACGGGATGTCCGTGAGGCACGACTGGTGGATGAGGCGTTTGCTTTGATTGGTGCCAAATGACTTTGTGAGGCTGAAATGTTTCCGATGACTCGTCCCACACGCACAGCCCCAGTTCGTAAACTTCCAGAGGCGGGCGGATTTTTGAATAGGTCGCTCCCAGAAACATCCGTCCGTTGCGGTCCGGAAGACTGACCAACCCGTTCAGCCAGGTAGGGCCATCGCCCGGCATCTGAGCAATGTTTCGCGGCTTGCCCTGAGCGTCTCGAAAGTAGTCATAACGCAGCTGAATCGGCGGCGAGACGTTGTCCAACGGCTTCAGACGGGTTGTTGCTCCCAGCATGTGAAACAGACCCAGCGGATACCCCGGCAGAACGGTGTCGCCCCACGCCCAGAATATTCGCCCCTGATGAACGATCGTTTGCACGCTGTCACAACCAAGGATTCCCTGTTCGCTCCAGTCCGTTTCCAGGCCCAGCTTCTGGCTTTCTGCGAACAGGCCGCCGCCAGTGATGCGTCCCAGTCGGCGAGCTGCCAGTTGTCGCTGCACTTTGACCGTGACTGTCTGCCCTGGTTCGGGGCGAAGCCGAACGCCGGCATACCCAAAGCCGTCCTGCTTCACGCCGTAGCCATGGCCGATCACGCGGAACCATGTTTCCACGCCCATCAGTTCCGGCAGATCAAACGCAATCAGGCCGTTGTTGTCGGAAACAAACCGGACATTGTGAGTCGTCCGCAGCTCCACCGCAGGAACCGGCCAGTCACAGTCCGCGTCGCGAATCTGAATGCGACAGGGTTCAACCGCAACGGAAATCTTCGCGAGCAAAACCGAAGACACGATGAAGGCGTACAGACACTTCACGCAGCGACTTTCCGGATCAGATGGCAAGAAACGAGTCTCCTGTTGTTCGAACGAACGATGCCACAGGCACGCTGAACACTTCGTCAGGAAATTCCGGATGGTCCTGAATCCGCAGCCGAATGGCAGCGATCAGGCCTGTCGGATTCTGACGAATCAGCGATCATCGTCTGTGATGCCGATCGCAGTTGCCGTGGCGTATTCGCGAGCATGTGAGATCGTGATCAGCACCTTTTTGATACCCAGTCGTCGAGCCGTCTCGGCAGCGCCACCGGAGAGTTCAATCTGTGGTTGTCCGCTGTCGTTCGGCAGAACCTCAATATCGTGAAACGTGATGCCCTTCACGAAGCCTGTGCCCAGCGCTTTGACGACGGCTTCTTTCGCGGCCCAGCGTCCGGCGAACCGCACGGAGGCGTCTCGATGTCTGTCGGCGTAGGCAATTTCATCCGGCGTAAAACAGCGTTCCAGAAACGCCTGCGCGTGACGTTCCATCATGCCGCGGATGCGATCGATTTCGACGATGTCCGTGCCAATACCAATGATCATCAGGCGATTTACTTTTCAGAGATCAATGAACACTCAGGGCTGGCGACAGGACACGGCGTTGGCCGATTCACCGTCACCACGACTTCGTTTCAGCAAGTGGCCATGCCGCAGATCTGACGCGATGGGTAATGAATGGCCGCGCCAACTCGCCAGTTGAACAGGCCAATAAAAAACGCCGACTCAAAGCTGAGACGGCGTTCATGAGTCCTGCGTTGTTGTGCGTCAGATCAGCGTGACAGAAACGCGACAACGGAGTTGATATCCACCTGCAGACCAACGTCTTCGAAGGTGGGGATGGATCGAACGATCGCCGTCATGGTTGCCTGATCGAAGTTGATCCACTCGGTCTGAGGCAGCGTGATGTTTTCGCCAATGCCCTTGTACAGCTTTGTGACGTTGGGTCGCTTGCGGAGGCTGATGACGTCACCCGCTCGAACCATCATGCCCGGCTTGCTGACGGTCACGCCGTTGACCTGGAAATGACGGTGAACGATGCCCTGGCGAGCCTGTGGTCGAGTGGCCGCGAATCCTGCTCGGCGAACAACGTTGTCCAGTCGACGCTCGCACAGAATCATCAGCTGAGCACCGGTATTGCCCTTCATGCGACGAGCTTTGTCGAAGTAGCGGAACAGCTGTCGGTCGCGGAGTCCGTAATAGAATTTGATCTTCTGCTTTTCAGCCAGACCCAGACCGTAGTTGGTTGGCTTCTTGCGGCGCTTGTGCATGCCCGGAGGAAATTCTTTTCGCTCCAGTGCCTTGATCGCGCCGTTTGATTCGTAAACGTTGACTCCCAGACGACGGTTGACGCGTCCTTTCGGACCAGTGTAACGACCCATGTTTCTCCAATAACTTTGCAAAACGTTCCACGCTCTGCACCATTCCACGCCACGCGCGTGAAACCGTCCGCTGTTGCGAAATCGGCAGGAACACCGATCGCTCGGACAGGCTGGCTGTCAGCATTTGAAATGGACAGCCGCGTGCAGAGAAAACCCGAACGATGCCACGTTCCAACGAACCGTGTTGGAGGTCCGGGACGGGCGGAAAATCGAGGGCGGTCCTGAGAAGCCGCCTTCGTAAATTGTCCGGAAGCCGCGGAGAATATCGGCGACGCCCGCAAACGGCAACACTCGTGTCCCCGCCGGGCCTCGATTTTCCCTGATATTTCGCGGTCCTGTACGCCTGGGAATGCCTTCCGGCCCGGTCTTCTGTGGTGCACTTTCGATCTCGAAGTGTACAATTCCCGCCTTCCACGGGGATTGAATCCTCGACCGTTCTCTATCAACGTCGGAGTGCCGCTGCATGCGACGACTTGCAAAATCCGTCGTTCTGATTTACGTGTTGGTCGTTGCCATGATGGGATTTTTCCAGCGAAAACTGCTGTACCACCCACGAACTGCTCCTGCGATGCAGGTCGCGAAATTTCAGGACGTGGTCAGCCATTTTCCGGCCGCCAAAGACGTCCAGCTGACCTGCGACGATGGTATTTGCATTGGGGGCTGGCTGCTCCGGAAGGAAGAAACCTCCACGGCGGACGCCCAGCGCCCGCTGGTCATGTATTTCCACGGAAATGCCGGAAATCGCGCCAGCCGCATGGGCTGGTACCGAATCTTTTCCGAATGCGGAGCCGATGTGCTGGCGATCGATTATCACGGCTACGGTGACTCGCAGGGGCAGATGAGCGAAACCGGGCTGGAGCATTCCGCGAAGGCCGCATGGAAACACGCCACCTCAGCACTGGGTTACTCGCCGGGCAAAGTGACGGTGGCCGGGACTTCGCTTGGTGGAGCCGCCGCCGTGTTCGCCGCTTCGGAAGCCTGTCAGGCGGGCCAGCAACCGGCGGCATTGTTTGTGGTGGCGACGTTTTCTTCGATGGTGGACGTCGCGTCATCGCTGTACCCATGGCTGCCCGTCAAAGCCGTTCTGGCCGACCGGTATCCGTCCGATGATCGCATCAAATCCGTCACCTGCCCTGTCGTTGTGCTGCACGGTGACGAAGATCGATTGGTGTATCAGAAGTTCGGCCGAAAGCTGTTTGACGCGGCGCCTGGCTGTTCAACCTGCAACACCGATAAACGCTGGATCAGCCTGGCCGGAATCGGACACAACGACATTCTGTCGTCCGCAGGTCATGTCGTTCGAGATGAATTCTCACGCCTGATGATGCGACCACTGACCAATGCAAACGCGGACCCGAAAGAGTCCGTCAGGTAGCGGTCATCGAAAGGCGGGCCGACCCCGTT
>JAGQPY010000323.1 GCA_020426485.1 Planctomycetaceae bacterium | reverse complement strand
ACGCTGCGATGAACTGGTTCTGAATATTGATATCGCCCCGACGGTGCTGGACATCGCCGGACTTCCGGTCCCGGAACGGATGCAGGGACGAAGTCTGGTGCCGCTTCTGAACCTGAAGGCAGAAGATCTGCCGACTCGCCATGTGCAGCCTGATTCTCGCGTGTCGCAGAACAGCCAGCCCTGGCGAGAAGTCTTCGTTTATGAAGGGCTCGGAAAATACGCCGACATCAAACCACACCTGGCCGCTGTTTCCAGGACCAGTCGGCTGATTCAAACGTTCGAATCGCTCGACGCAGCCGATGTCATTTTCGAAGAACTCTACGACCGCACTCAGGACGCCGATGAGCTGAGAAACCAGATTCAGGAACCTGCTCGTGAGGCTCAGATCAATACGCTTCGAAGCGCGATCCGGCAACATCTGCTGAACCGAAAATCCGGCAACTAAATGGCTGGCCTGCATCCGATGATTTTGCACAGCATGCAGGATGCAAACCGGCAAAAACTGCCGGCGAGAAATCAGTAAATTCCGCCCGCCCTACCAGACTGTTACTTTCAGCAGAAACGTTTCAAGCGATTTGGACGCTGCGACCGATACGATCGACAGGGTATCGAAGGTTCGTACTTACTCAATCAGGCCAAATCCGGACCGACATTTGTGTCGCACCGGATCTGTCATTCCTGTTGAGCTTCAACGCGAACCGGCGCCCTGTACACATCTGGAGATCGAGTCACATTGATGTGACGCGGAGGGCTGGTAATGAGAAAAACAAAGAAGGTCCTGTTGGCTGCCGTTCTGAGTTCGTGCTTCGGGCTGGTGTCAGCTGAAGATGCGAATCCGTTTGCAAAATGGGATCGTCTCAGCAGGACAACAGATATCGAAGCCTCTCCGGCTCAGGGAAGCAGGTCTGCCGAGTCGAAGGAAAAGCCGAAGACTGGTGCCACCTCCCTGGAATACTTTTCACCCAAATCCGATTCTCCTTCGGACAAGCCCGACTCAGAAACTGTCGCAGAGAAACCGGCCACCAGGTCGGAGAGACTTCAGGTCCGATCTGCTCAGGAAAAGTCGGCCGTCACTGTCGACAAAAAGACCACGACTCCCGAATCACGCCGTGCCCCACAGACTGCTGCCGCCGCCGGCAAAACCAGCATTCCTGATTTCGACAGCATCGAAAGTGCGGCCTTCGTGGAAGTGCCACAGAAACCAGTGATCCGTCAGATCAGTGGTGCATCCACAGAGGGCGAAGACGCGAATCCATTCGCGGAATTCCTGATGCCTCAGGAAGCAGCCGTCGCGGCGCCGGACTTCGACGACGCGGCATTGAATCCGGAAATGCTGAATGAAAATCAGGAACTGTCTCTGGGAACATCGGGAGACCTTGGCAAAGGACTCAGCGGACCTCAGACCCCCAGTGTCACCCTGCAATGGGTTCATCATTCAGACTTCAACATCGGACAACCGTGTGACTGCGATCTGATTGTGGAAAACACGGGGCGGGCCAGCGTCCGAAATGTCGTGACCGAAGCCGTACTGCCGGAAGGCCTGGAAGTCATCACAGCAGAACCTGCTCCAACCGCCACCGGCGCCAGTGCAACCTGGACCTTTGGCGAACTGGCCCCCGGCCAGAAGCGAGTCATCCATCTGACCGTCGTACCTCGCAAGCAGGGTAATCTTCAGATGGATGCATTTGTTCGACTGACGGGAGCCAGCAGCTCCAGCGTTGTCGTTCGACAGCCTCGAATCGCGATTGAACTTCAAGGGCCGCAGTCCGTGGAAGTTGGCCAGCAGGTCAACTACACCGTTCAGGTTTCCAACCCGGGCACCGGTGCCGCTCGCAACGTCGTCATTCAGGCCGCCATTCCGGACGGTCTGGAACACCGACACGGAAGTCTGCTCAGCATTGATATCGGCACACTGAGTCCCGGCGAAAACCGTCAGGCTCGACTGAGCCTGACGGGTGTTCGAGGCGGAGAGCATTCGCTGGCAGTGCGAGTCGTCGCTGACGCCGGACTTTCCGAACAGACTATGGAAACCGTTTCGATCGCAGAGCCTCGACTGAACATCGGAATTCGTGGACCCGCCGACCGCATGACGGGGCAGAACGGTGACTACGAACTGATCGTCGTCAACGAAGGCAAGGTTCAGTCAAACAACGTTCGAGCCAAGTACCGCGTTCCGGAAGGATTTGAGTTTGTCGCGGCAGACCGTGGCGGCAAGTTCAACACGGAAGACGGAACCATTGACTGGTTCGTCGGAACTCTTGATCCAAATCAGGTCAGTCACTTCAAAGTCACTCTCAGACCAACGGGAACCGGAACCTCCGTCCATCAGGTGGGTGTGCTGTCCGAACATGGGCAGTTGACCATGGCTGAACATCAGACCGAAGTCACCGGCAACGCCAATCTGGAACTGAAGATCGCTGCCAACCATCAGCAGGTGAAGGCGGGAGAAGAAACGGTGTTTGAAATCCGCATCAGCAACACTGGTGCAAGCACCGCGGAAAATGTGGGTGTTTCCTGTGAACTGCCGTCCGGTCTGGAACTGCTTCAGGTCTCCGGCCCGTCGGAATACGTGGCGGACAGCGGCGTCATGGTCTTCCGCTCCATGCCCACACTCGCCCCTGGAAAGTCTGCCATCTTTGCCATCAGAACACGCTGTGTACGGTCCGGAAACCATCGCGTGCGTGCCCGAGTCGCCAGTGACTCGATTCGAGAACCACTGATCGGAGAAGAAACGGCCGTCGGAACAGGTCCGTAACCCACGACCCGGAGGCAGCTGAACAAACGACAGAACCGCCAACCTGAGATGGTTGGCGGTTCTTCTATTTCAGGTGGACCAGCAAACAGGAATTCTCCACAGCCGGAACAGAGCCAACGAAACTGTGCTTCGAATGCCGGATCCATGTGGTCGACGCTCAGTCGGCAGTGGAACGCCCGGAATATCAGCGACCAATGGAACCGCCGTTTCCGCCTCCCGACGAGAGACTCGCTTTGAGTTCAAAATACTGGTCGCCGATGGCATCGCGCAGAGCCTGCTGAAATTCGGGACCGACCGTCACCTGACAGTCTTTGCCCGTCGTCAGAATAAATCGTACACGGTCGAGGTCTTCGGACGCAGGCCCCTCATCCGGTGTCACGGTGCTCGATTCTGCCAGCTCACCGGCGGAACACGTATCAACAAAACTGTCGACCACCAGTACAACTTCCGTTGAACCGGGGAAACGACCGATCACCCTGCGAACATTCTCGACATCGTTGGGCGTATGAAGGCTGCGGTCAAACTTGATCGCGACCTGAGATGTGAACTCCCGATCTGCCTGATCCAGCGTGAACATCCGATTCACAACAATGTTCGGTTCTCGACCACGTCGGTCCACCTTTCCCTGAATCACAACCACATTCTCGGTGCGAATAATTTCCTTGTACCGCTCATAATCCGAAGGCCACGCGATGCATCGCAGAATGGCCGAAGTGTCTTCCAGATCGAAGTTGGCATACTTGTTCTGCCCGTTGGCATTTGTCTTCTTGGCGGTCGCAATTTTGATGGCTCCGACCATGCCCGTCAGAGTCACCACGGCACCGTCTTCCATTTCCGCAACGTCCCTGTTCGTCACCTGAGAATAACGCTCGATTCGTCGGGAATGCTGAGCCAGAGGATGTGACGTCAGATAAAATCCCAGAGACTCCTTCTCGTACGCCAGCTTCTGAGACTTTGTCCACTCGGGAACATCCGGCAGACTGATCGCCGCAGCTTCGGAAGCATCCTCCTCGTCATCACCACCAAACAGGTTCATCTGCCCGCTGGCTTTATCTTTCTGCATCGCAATGGCCGACTGGACAGCACGATCAATGACTTCCATCTGCTGTGCTCGGTGCCCGGGAAGACTGTCCAGTGCACCAACCTTCACAAGAGTTTCCAGCGTGGCTCGCGGAACGACTTTGGGGTCAACTCGCTCTGTCAGATCAAACAGGTCCCTGAACGGACCGCCTTCTTCACGAGCCTTCACGATCGCGGCCACCGCCGTTTCCCCCACCCCCTTAATCGCGCCCAGCCCAAAGGTGATCTTCTCGCCCTGAATACCGAATTCGACTTCCGACTGATTAATATCCGGAGCAAGCACCTCAATGCCCTGTCGCCGAGCATCATCGACGTGTTCACTGATTCGCTCAGAACTTTCCATTTCACAGCTCAGCAGCGCCGCCATGAACTCAACCGGGTAATGAGCCTTCAGAAATGCAGTTTCGTAGGCGATCAGACCGTAGGCGGTGGAATGAGACTTATTGAAGCCGTATCCGGCGAATGCGACGATCAGGTTCCACAATTCGTCCGCCAGCGCGGTTGAGATTCCGTTCTTTTCTGCCCCGGCGATGTATTCGTCGTGAAAGCCGTCGATGATGGACTGCTTCTTCTTGCTGATCGCTTTAATGCACTTGTACGCGCTGGCCAGTTCCACATTGCCAACGCGATTCAGAATTCGCATCACCTGTTCCTGGTAAACCATCACTCCGTAGGTTTCCGCAAGAACCTCATCCACAACCGGATGCACTTTTCGGGGCTGTTTGCGCCCGTGTTTCACGTCCACATATTCCATCACCATTCCGCCTTCCAGCGGCCCGGGACGATACAGTGCGGACGTGGCAATGATGTCTTCAAAGCAGTCCGGCTTCATCTTGGTCAGCAGGTCTCTCATCCCGCCCGACTCCAGCTGAAACACCCCTTTCGTTTCGCCTCGCTGCAGCAACCGAAATGTGGCATCGTCGGTCAGATTGTTCTGAACATCCTGCAGAGTAAATTCCGGATGAGACCGCTGCACGTTCTTGACGGCCTTGTCCAGAATCGTCAGGTTTCGCAGTCCCAGAAAGTCCATCTTCAGCAGACCAATGGATTCGATCGTCGGACCATCCCATTGAGTGATGATGTCGTCTTTCCCGGTGATCTTCTGCAGCGGCACCACCGTATCCAGCGGTACGTCGGCCACAACCACACCGGCCGCGTGCGTCCCCGTGCTGCGAGCCAGCCCTTCCACAGCCACCGCGTAATCCAGAAGCTCCTGAGCCACCGGATCTGTGTTGTATGCGGCCTGCAGATCCTGACTTTTGGCCAGAGCATCCTTGAGCTTGATGTTCAGCTCTTCCGGCACCATCTTGGCCAGCTCATTCACTCGAGGCAGCGGAACGTTCAACGCACGACCCACGTCTCGAATGGCATTCTTGGCCTTCAGCGTGCCATAAGTTCCAATCTGAGCCACATTCATTTCGCCGTACTTTTCCTTGGTGTAGTCAATCACCATTTGACGGCGGTCTCGACAGAAGTCGATATCAATATCAGGAGGTTCGTTTCGGCTGGGGTCCAGAAATCGTTCAAACAGCAGGTCGTACTTCAGCGGACAGACGTCGCCCAGACGCAGCAGATAAGCCACGATGGCTCCGCATGCAGATCCCCTGGCACCGCAGGGAATGCCGTTGCGGCGAGCGAACTCCACGAAATCCCACACAATCAGAAAGTAACTGGCGTAGCCCTTTTCTTCAATGACGCTCAGCTCATACTTCAGCCGACTCCAGTGTTCGTCTGTCAGCTCATCCCCATAACGTTCATACATTCGTTCATTGCACAATTCGCGCAGATAGTCGATGTCCTTTTTGCCTTCCGGTGGCCGAAAGACCGGATACAGCTTGCGATCGTGAAGCTCGATATCGACGCGGTCGGCGATTTCCTGAGACCGAGCCACAGCGTCTTCCAGTCCGCTGAAGGTGGCGTACATTTCTTCCGGACTGCAGATGTACAGTCCGTTGTTGCTCATCTTCATCCGGTTCGGATCGTCGCGCGTCGTACGAGTATTCACGCACAACAGAACGTCCTGAACCTTTGCATCATCACGCGTCAGATAGTGAGCATCATTAGTGGCCACCAGCGGCAACCCGATCTTCTGTGCAAGGTCGACCGTCAGATCCAGACATTGCTTCTGAATTTCAAACCCGGCATCCTGAATTTCCAGGTAAAATCGATCGCCAAAGACTTTCTCATACCATTCGACCAGCTTTCGAGCTTCATCGTTCTTCTCCGCCAGCAGCAGCTTCGACAGTTCGCTGGATGCGCAACCCGACAGGCAGATGATACCGTCACTGTGAGCTTCCAGTAATTCACGATCGATACGAGGCTTGTAGTGAAAACCTTCCAGATAAGCGGTCGAAGCCATCTTGATCAGGTTGTCAAAGCCTTTCTGGTTCATCGCCAGCAGGGTCAGGTGAGACTGAGCCTCCTTCTGGCGCGTGGCACTGCGATCTGTTCTTCGTCCGGGAGCCACGTACGCTTCGTATCCGATAATCGGGCGCACATCGTTTTTGCGACACGTGTTATAGAATTCCATGGCCCCATACAGGTTGCCATGGTCCGTCATCGCAATCGAATCCATTCCCAGATTCTTAACCTGCTTCACCAGATCGGGAATCCGATTGACGCCATCCAGCAGGCTGTAGTGCGTGTGACAGTGCAAATGTGCAAAGGGTCGTCGAACTGATGACGACTGTTCTTCCTGGACCTGAACATCCGTATTTGCATTGATCATGGTCGATCCTTCCGATAGCACCTGAGAAGATCAAGACATCCAATGTGGCTCTGAGTCCGACCCGCAACGATTACTCACACCAGCAGACCGGCCGACGAACGACCGATCACCTGACATGGATTGCCCGGCCA
>JAGQPY010000322.1 GCA_020426485.1 Planctomycetaceae bacterium | reverse complement strand
GAATAACGGCCGCTGCAAAACGTTCCGGAGCCACCTGCTTCAGGGCATAGGGATCGGGCAGCGCTGCGGTTGCAGGGCGATAGTGCTCATCTTCGATGTCAATGAATTCCCGCCGCAGATGTTCCTGCATCGCGATTCGTATTCCGGCGATGACAGGCTGGCAAGGGTCGATCGGGACATAGCTTGCGTTGCCTTCGGCGGTCTCTTCGACCGAATCCTCAGCACTCGAGGAGAACTCTGATGAACCGCTGAAGGAAGCTTTGGGTTCACGCTGCAGCACGACGGAAACGTTCGGAAGCCACTGGACGGCCGATTCCACTTCAACCTGAAAAGACGGTGGCAATGGTACGGCCAGACAGTCGAACCGATGTTCCAGCATCAGACGCCGCACTTCCAGCGCGCAGTCGCCGCTGCCGTGTACAACCGGAAAGATCGTAATGTTCGGTCCCAGTTTCAGGACGTCCGAGATTGCCATGCGTTACCTGTGTACGATGAATTCGACAACGGTTGGTTGTGGCGACATTGACCACCGATCATGCCGCCGTTGAATATCAGAAGCCGTACGGTCCTTTTTCGAAACAGATGTGAACTTCGGGAAACGTCGACGTTTGAAGTGGTCGAGCGTCAGCCAGCAATTCGGCGGTTGACTTGTTAGCCTGGAAAGACTCTTCGCTCCCGCCGGGCAGCCATGAAACATTCGTCACGACGAACCACGACAGCCACGAACCGTCAAACGTTTTTCGATAGCGGTTCGAATTGTAGGCATTCCGATAGCCCGTTGACCACTCGACGTCGTTCCCCGGCTTGCGGCAACTCTGTGAAGCATTACTGTTGCCGAATTCGTGAGAATTCGGAGAACACAGCGGTGATCTCAGAAGCCCCACGCCTTACAGCAACAATGTTTTCTCCGTCAAGAATCCTTCACAGCGTTACGTTTGTGGGCAGAAACCAGTCGCTGACAGTACTGTGGATTTATACCCCATGCGGCATAGATTGAGTCGTTTAACGCGACTCGTAGAGGAGGACTTCGGTCCATTGCAGTCGACCTCCTCTACGAGTCGGGTTAAACGGAAAACACTTCATTGACCGCCGCCCAACGTATAATCGCCACCGACCCTGTGTCGGTGAAATCGCGACTGCATGGCTAATGGATGTGGCTTCTCATTATTTTTCACCACCGAGACAGGCTCGGTGGTGTCTGCCTGCGATAAGCCTTGCCTGCGGCATCGGATGAAACGCGTTTTTTTGCCCGATCGAAGCTCTTCATGGCGTTGGCGCTGACCTGACACATTAGCATGGTTTTCGATTTCAGGTGAAGGCGGCGGGTCGCTGCTGTTGGGCGTTTTGATTCAATCGTCGCGGAATCAATTCGGCAGACTTTCGGCGCCGTGGATATGCCAACTGAATGAATGTCGTGCTGTGGATTGACTTGCTCCACCGATTTCATTGTGATGAGCGTCTCCCGCGAACTTCCGGTGAATCCATGTGGTGCCGCAAATCGCTCCCACGGATTCGCACCACCGACCCACCTTCATCCGTCTAATGATTCTCATGTCACCGCTTGAGCAATTCCGTTTGAATCTCACGCGACGCCAGTTGCTGTCGTCGTCGGGAACCGGAACCGGAATCGCCGCTCTGGCAGGATTATTGCTCGGCGATGTCCGCGCGGAGCATCGGGGCCTTGCGGGGAGAGCGGCCGATGCAATCGGTGGACTGCCCGATCTGCCTCACTTCGCCCCCAAAGCGAAGAACATTATCTATCTGTTTCAGAACGGCGCGCCGACGCATGTGGATCTGTTCGACCACAAGCCCAGACTGAAGGATCTGCACGGCCAGCCGGTACCCGCCGGCTTCGTCGACGGCAAACGCTTTTCCACAATGACCGGCAACGCGACCGGCAAGCTGATGCTGGCTCCTGTTGAACCGTTCCGACGATACGGTCAGTGCGGCGCGCCGGTTAGTGACCTCATGCCACATACGGCTCAGATTGTCGACAAGCTGTGTTTCCTGAAGGGCATGCACACCGAAGCCGTCAATCACGCTCCGGCGATTTCCTTTCTGCTGAGCGGTTCGCAGATTCCCGGGCGTCCGACGCTGGGTGCATGGCTGAACTACGGACTGGGAAACGAAGCCCGTGATCTTCCGGCGTTTGTCGTCATGACTTCCATCAGTAAGGACACCACCTGCGGACAGATCTTTTACGACTTCTACTGGGGCAGCGGATTCCTGCCGTCTCGCTATCAGGGCGTGAAGTTTCGTAATGGCGGCGACCCGGTCCTGTATCTGTCCAATCCACCGGGAATTTCTCGCGACATGCGACGCCACTGGCTGTCGGATCTGACGCGACTGAACGAGATGAAACTGGAGTCTCACGGCGACCCCGAAATTGCCACCCGGATCGCTCAATACGAAATGGGCTTTCGTATGCAGGCCAGCGTTCCCGAACTCACGGACCTGTCCGGGGAAACAGCGTCCACCCTGGAAATGTACGGGCCCGCCGTTCTGGAACCCGGCACGTTTGCTCACAACTGCCTGCTGGCTCGACGACTGGTTGAACGTGGAACCCGCTGTGTGCAGCTGATGCATGCCGGCTGGGATCAGCACAACAGCCTGACCACCGAACTGTACAATCAATGTCGCGACACCGATCAGCCTTCCGCCGCACTGGTGCGAGATCTGGAACAGCGCGGCCTGCTGGACGAAACACTGGTTGTCTGGGGCGGCGAATTTGGTCGCACACCATTCTTACAGGGCGACATCAACAACAGACCTCGCTGGGGCCGAGACCACCATCCGTATGCCTTTACCGTCTGGTTGGCGGGCGGCGGTATCAAACCCGGCATAACATTCGGAGCATCCGACGAACTGGGAATCAACGTGGCCGAAAACGGAGTTCACGTACATGACCTGCAGGCCACCATTCTGTACCTGCTGGGCATCGACCACGAACGATTGACCTTCAGATTTCAGGGACGTCAGTTCCGACTGACCGACATCCACGGAAATGTCGTTCACGACATCATTGCCTGACAAGGGCTTCGCCCTTGACCCGAGGGCGTGGAAAGTCGTTTCAGGTGGGAAGTTCCAAGCGCCAAGGCGCTTCCGTTGGGCGCTCGGGCGATTAAACAGACGTGTGAATTTGTAGAGGGCGGATATCGGCTGCCGTAGGTCCGGCTGTGCCGGACGAGCGATTGCTTGACTCGAGGGCGTGGCCTGCCGTTGGACGTGGAACGTGTCCAGCGCCGAGGCGCTTCCGTTGGGTGCTCGGGCGATGAAACAGACGTGGAATTTGTGGAGGGCGGATATCAGCTGCCGTAAGTCCGGCTGTGCCGGACGAGCGTCTGCTGAATCCGAGTACAATTGAACAAAGCAACCAACGGGAGCGATTCGGCGCGTATCACCTGTTGCAACAAATCGATTCCCCACGCCAATCGGGTCAAGGGTGAAGCCCTTGTGAAGGTAACGACTTATGTATCAGATTCTGGTGTTTCTGCTTTTGTTTCCTCAGCAGGGCAATGAACTGCTGGATGCTGTGAACAGCGAACGTGGTGGTCGTCACTGGATTGATCAAAAGCCGGATCCCGCGAAATCGCCCGAAGAGTCTCAGGCCTGTTTCCAGATTGAACCGGGTTGTCGCCTTGAACTGGTGGCGGCGGAACCTTTGGTATTCGATCCGGTGTGGATTGATTTTGATCAGCAGGGGCGCATGTTCGTTGCTGAATACAGCGACTATCCGATTGGCCCGGTCAACGCGGATGGCACTGCTAAAGAAGGCGAACCGTCGCTGTCGCGCATTGTGATGCTGCAAGACCGCGATGGCGATGGCCGCATGGATCACCGAACGGTATTCGCGGACAACCTGACGTTCTGTCACAGTTTTCATCCGTTGCTGGACGGCATTCTGGCGTGCGCTCAGTCGCATATCTTGTTTCTGAAGGACACCGACGGGGATGGCCGAGCAGATGTTCGAGAAGTCTGGTTTGACGGTTTCGTAGCCGCTCATCCGCAGATGCAGATCGGCAGCCCTCAGTTTGGTCTGGATGGTCAGATCTACCTGACTTATGCCCCGGGAAAAATCGTCTGCGCTCGGCCGGGTTTCGAAACGACTGAACCGCAGACCATGCCCAGGCAGGACATGCGGTTCGATTTTCGAACGATGCAGATGGAACCCATCAGCGGACTTGGCCAGTTCGGCAATACGGTCGACAACGATGGTCACCGATTTTTTTCCACCAATCGCAACCCCATCATGATGGAAATGATTCCGGAAGAGGCGGGGCGGCGAAATCCGTTTGCCATCGTCAGCCGCCGCCACACGGACGTCGGTCCTTCCGGCGGGGATACGCGTGTGTATCCGCTGGTTGCGATGAAAAGCAACTGGCTGTCTCATGCCGGCACGCACACGTCGGCCTGCGGAGTATCGGCATATCGGGGTGACCTGTGGGACGATGATTTTCAGCAAAGCGTGTTCGTCTGCGAACCCGTGGGCCATCTGGTGACCAGAAGTATCGTTCGCGGTCAGAAAGAGGCACCGGAACCGGATGCCAGGCGGGCTCGGGAGAAGGCCGATTTTCTGGCATCCAGCGACACCTGGTTTCGTCCGGCCAGTCTCAGAACCGGGCCGGACGGAGCGTTGTATCTGGCGGATATGTATCGCATGTGGGTGGAGCATCCCAAGTTTCTGCCGCCGGAAATTGCAGCTCGCATCGACTGGCGAGCCGGGGAAGACCGCGGACGAATCTGGAGAATCGTTCCGGAAGCTTCTTCTTCTAAGCCCCACAGCTTCAAAGCGCCGGAATCCACCCGTGACTTTGTGGCCGTGCTGGACGACAGCAACGGCTGGCGACGCCAGATGGCTCAGCGAGTTCTGCTGGAGCGTAACGACCCGTCCTGCAAGGCGTTGCTGATTTCGCAGCTGCAGTCGTCTCAAACGTCGCCATACGGAAAGATTCACACGCTGTGGACTCTGCAGGCTCTGCATCTTCTGTCCGATTCTGATCTGCTTCCGTTGCTGAAGGATTCCTCAACGCCACTTCGTCTGCAGGCCGCCAAAGTCGCCGCCCAGCGTGCTGTCGATTCCGATTCCGTGCGCGAAGCGTTGCTGCGTCTTGCCGAAGATGCCTCCCCGGAAATTCAGCTGCAGGTTGCTTTGGCGGCGGGACTTCGCACTAATGACGCTTCAGTCTCAGCCTTAAAGTCGATTGCTCAGCAGCGATTTACATCGCCGTGGTTTCAGCAAGCTGTCCTGTCGTCGTCGGCGGAATGTGCAGGAGCCATCGTCAGTCACTTGTTGCGGACGGCTGACCAAACGAAGGGGGCTCAGCGCACTCAGCTGACCACATTGCTCACGGACCTGGCCGCAGTGGTCGGCGTTCGAGGCGACGCTGAAGAATTGGGCGTGGTTCTTAACAGCGCGGTCGATCACCAGTCCGTACCTCAGTGGGCGTCCATGGCTGTGCTGACCGGGCTGGCCAAAGGGCTTCCTCGACACAAGGGCGAACTTCAGCAGAAGAGCCTGGCTGCTCTGCTGAAGAATCCGTTGCCGCAAACAGCGTCGGCCACGGCTGCCATCGAACAGCTGCTGCAGCAGTCCTCGGACTGCATTCTGGATTCCGGTCGCGGGCTTTCCGAACGTCTGGCGGCAGTGGGGCTGCTGTCCAGTCAGTCACCGGCGGCCCTGGCAACGGCCACAGAAGTCATTCTTTCGCCGGGACAGCCACAGGAACTGCAGTCAGCCGTGTTGCAGGCGGTGGGAGGGACTGCTGCTGACACCGTGCTGGCTCGCTGGGATTCTCTGGGTCCGGGCGTTCGTTCGCAGGCGATTTCGCTGTTACTGGCTCGCCCCGCGACGACTCAGAAGCTTCTCTCCCTGATGTCCGCAGGCAGCATTCTTCCCGGTGCGGTGGATATCGATCAGCGAGTTCGACTGCTGCAGCATTCCGATGAGCAGATTCGAACATTGGCCGGACAGATTTTCGGCGGCGTGGTTTCCGCCAATCGCAAAGCCGTTGCCGATGAATACTCCCCCGCGCTGAACCTGACGGCCACCGCCGCTGCGGGAGCCCTTGTGTTCGAGAAAACCTGCAGCAAGTGTCACCGCATTGATGGCAAAGGACATCAGGTCGGCCCCGACATCAGTGATACTCGCAATCGTTCCCGGGATGCGTTGTTGTACGACATTCTGGATCCCAATCGGCGAGTCGATCCGCAGTTCACCGAATACGTGATTGTGACCACCGACGGTCGAACTCTGAATGGCCTGCTGGTCAGTGATTCCGGAGATCAGATTGTCCTGCGGCAGCCGGAAGGACGTGAACAAACGATCGCTCGAACGGACATTGAAGAACTCAAAGCCAGCAGCAAGTCACTGATGCCGGAAGGCATCGAAAAGGACGTCACCGTGCAGCAGATGGCCGACCTGCTGGAATTCCTGAAAGCTCGGTAAACAGCCGCAGAGTTCCGAAGCTTCAGCCCATCATGTCCATGACTGTCTGGCCGAGGTATTCCCACAGAGCACGACCGTACAGCATGGCGATTCCGCCGACCACCACGATGATGACGATCCAGATGACCAGCGACACGGCACCCACAAGTCCTCGAAACTTCCCCGTCACCCAGCGCCAGCGACGCAGCTTCTTCTGATCGCGTTCCACCTGTTTGTACAGCGACTTCAGGTCATCATGTTTCACCTGCAGCGCCA
>JAGQPY010000321.1 GCA_020426485.1 Planctomycetaceae bacterium | reverse complement strand
GGTGGTGCTGGCAGATGATGATACGATCACCTTGAAAGACCTGCCGGTCGAAATTCATTCGACGTCGTCTGCTGTGGCGGTCGAAACTCGGTCACCCGTGTCTGACGCCTGGAACAGAGAACGAGGCCGTCAGGAAAATGAAGGCAGCCACGTCGCACGAAAGACTCTGACATTTGGTCAGAAGCACCGTCGCAGTGAACGCGAACAGATGGTCGCCGCGCTGGAGGAAGCTGGTGGCAACAAGGCCGAAGCGGCTCGCCGTCTGGAGATGCCGCGCAGCACCTTTTACAGCAAGCTGAAGAAGTACGGTATTGCCGATTGAGTCCCGGTCCTGCTGTGATCGCTGTTTGCGAGTTTCCGCTACCGTTCCCGAAATCCAATCACCACCAGCAGACACGGTCCGCTGTGAATCACGTTCACTCCGGCTGCTTCGCAGGCTGCAATCGCCTGATCACTTTCGGCACCAGGCTGCATCCAGATGTTCCGAATGCCGATAGAAATGGCCTCGGCGACGACGTTTTCCGTGATGGCCGGCGGGGTAATCACAGAAATCGCTTCCGGGACGGGAGTGATCAGCTTCACGCTGCTGTAACAGGTGAGTCCTTCGACGGTGGCTGTTCCGGGATTCACGGGTGTGACGGCGTACGAATTCTGCAGGTACGCTCGCAGCACCTTGTTTCCGTACTTGCTGCGGTCCGTGGAGGCACCGACAACGGCAAAGGTGCGAGCGTTCAGGAAGTCGGCAATCTGTTTGTCCGGAGTCATACGAGATCTTCTGCAAAATCAGCGGTGGAGGAAATCTGTGAATGGCGGTCGGCCCGGCATTCTGGTCAGAATATGTCAGCGGGCAGCCCCGGTGACCGGCCTCGAGGCGGACTGTGCATCATGAGTCGCCGGATTGTTTGGTGAATGCCCGAAGGTGTTTGAGATCATTCGTCTGCGTTCAGAGACAGTTTTAAAAGACGGGAGTCTACCGTGGTCACAAGAATTCTGACATCCAGCATCGTGTGCCTGATCATGTTGTCGGGCGTTTGCGACTTTTGCTTTGGCGATTTGAAAGTTGGCGACAAAGCGCCGGCGTTTGAGCTGAAGGGAAGTGACGGCAAGACCTACCGTCTGGCCGATTTCAAAGGGAACAAGACTGTTGTCGTGGCGTGGTTTCCAAAGGCGTTCACCGGTGGATGCACAAAGGAATGTATTTCCTTCCGCGAACAGGGAGAATCTGTTCGGCAGTACAAGGTCGCTTACTTCACGGCCAGTTGCGATACCGTGGAAGACAATACGGCATTTTCGAAGAAGCTGGAGCTGGACTATCCCATTCTGAGTGATCCGGAAAAGAAGGTTGCGGAAGCGTATGGGGTAGTCCATGAAGGTCGGCCAAATCCTGAGCGATGGACGTTCATCATTGGGGAAGATGGTCTGATCAAGGCAATCGATAAAGGCGTCAAGACGACGACTCATGCCGAAGATGTAGCCGCCAAACTCAAAGAACTTGGCGTGGCGAAATCGGAGTAGCAGTGCTCTCGGAATGAGACATCGGGAATACGACGCCCCCTCCGGAAAGCTGTCGGGGGGGGCGAGTCGTTTGACTCGTGACCGCAGGCCGGTCGCCGTTGATTCAGGAACGGTTTGGCCTGCGCCACGGGGAAGCGAGTGGTTCTGTTGTGACGCGAACGCGTTGCGGCGTTGTTCAAACTGGGTCAACACGATGTTCAAACTGGGTCAACACGATTTACGAGCCGGATGGTGGGAGGGGGCTCGTTCAGGATTCACAGTGGTCCTCATCGCCGGCGACGTTTGCATCGCTTTGTGGTCGTCTTGCGGCCATGTTGCGAAGTTGGTCTCAGAGGGCTTTGAATCCGGCAGAGCGTTTTTCGGACGGTTCTCGTTTTCCGTCCGTTTCTGGGCGCGGTTGATGCTGTGTGTTCGACAGGGCTGACGGTTTTGAAAGCTTAACAAGGGCTTCGACCTCGACGTGGATCGTTCCAGACGCCACGGCGCTTCCGTTGGTCGCTGGATCAAACATGCGATCAACGAGCGCAGATGGGACGACGTCAGACTCCAAGGCAGAAACGAGAAAGTATGCTGCCCGTAGCTGAAGTCGTGAGACTTCAGACCTCCGAAGTCTCACGACTTCGGCTACCTATAACTTCAGACCTCCGAAGTCTCCAGGCTTCGGCGACACATAATTGAGTCGAATGTCGCGTGGTCTCATCCGCTGCGGAATCAACCTCGGAACGACAGAACAAACTCTTACAGCATCAGTGGCCGGCCGCCATCGCGGTCAGACCTTCCAGGAAACCCTGCAGCTGTCGGCTGCGAACGGGGTGCTGAAGTTTGCGAACAGCTTTGGCTTCAATCTGTCGCACTCGTTCCCGAGTCACTTTGAAGATGCGACCGACTTCTTCCAGAGTGTACGTGTAGCCATCACCCAGGCCGTAACGCAGCTTGATGATTTCGCGTTCGCGGTATGTGAGCGTCTTGAGGACAGAGTCAATTTTGTCCTTCAGCATTTCCGAAGCGGCGTTGCTGACCGGACTGTCGTTGCTCTTATCTTCCACAAATTCGCCGAAGCTGTTGTCGTCACCTTCGCCCAGCGGTTTGTCCAGACTGATCGGCTGCCGCGAGATTCTCATGACACGCCGAGCTTCGTCCAGAGGCACATTGGCCACTTCCGCCATTTCTTCGACCGAAGGTTCGCGACCAAGTTCCTGCAGCAGGTCACGAGCCGCCGCTCGCAGACGAGACATCGTCTCGATCATGTGCACCGGAATACGAATGGTACGGGCCTGATCCGCGATGGCTCGCGTGATGGCCTGTCGAATCCACCACGTCGCGTACGTGGAAAACTTGTAGCCTCGACGGTACTCGTACTTGTCGACGGCTCGCATCAGGCCGGTATTACCTTCCTGAATCAGGTCCAGGAACGTCAGACCACGGTTGCGGTACTTTTTGGCAATCGAAACCACCAGTCGCAGGTTGCCCCCGGACAGGTCTCGCATGGCCTTTTCATATTCTTCGTAACGCTGGGCCAGAATTTCCATTTTGGCGGCCAGCGAATTGGGCGTTTCCAGAGTCAGGTCGATCAGGTCATGCAGTTCTTTCTGCATGTTGCGACGCTCGTCTTCGGCCGACGGCAGGTCGCTCAGGTTGCGAATCTGATCCTGCAGGTCCAGCATGCGAGCGGAAATCTGTTCCAGCCGCTTCATACAGGGCAACAGCCGCTGAGTTCGCAGGCTCATTTCTTCCAGCAGAGTCACACTGCGACGGCGACGCTGTTCGATGGTCTGTCGCAGAGCCAGGCCCTTTTGAGAATCCAGGCCCAGCGATCTAGCCATCGCAAAGTCGGTCAGGTCGCGTTCTCGAATGGAAGCGACCGTTGCCAGGTTGTGCGGCATTCGGCCGAGGATCTGGTCCTTTTCCAGACTTTCCGTCATGGAAACTTTGATGGTGCGGTCGAACGGCAGGTCGCCGCGATGAACCTGATTCAAAGTGTCGAAAGCATAGTTCAGGGCAAAATCGCAGCTCAGCAATGCACGGCGAAAGCGTCGGCGAGTGACTTCGATCTGCTTGGACAGAAAGATTTCTTCTTCGCGCGTCAGCAGAGGAATTTCGCCCATCTGCGTCAGATACATGCGAATCGGATCTTCAGTTCCGCGAGTGGATTCTTCCTCCAGACGAATTTCCGGTCGACGACGGCGTTTTTCAGTCGGAGTTTCTTCTTCGTACACTTCGGGATCACGGCGCAGTTCCAGATTGAGTTCTTCCAGAACCATAATCAGGTTGTCCAGCTTGCGCGGATCTTCTGCTTCGTCGGGCAGATATCCGTGGACCTGCGAGAAATACAGGAAGCCCTGTTTCAGTCCCGCGGTGACCAGCTGTGCAAGTGATTCGTCCAAACGATGCATTTCCGTAAACTCCTGAAGAAGCGGGTGCCCACCCACATATACCCTGACCGATGGGAGAGGGTTCGCGGAATCTGTCCGCTGTTCCTTCTGCCGGAACCGTTCAGAGGTTCTGATTGACCGTACAATGATGATGGCTGCGGGACGCCGAGTCCGCAGTTGATTGAGCTGTCGCTCGGCGAAGTGCCGAGGTGATGCTCAGTGATATGACGCCGAGGCCTGCTTCTTGATCATTTGCCATCGAAGCGGGCAGCAGAGCGTTGGGGGTGTGAAGTAACCGAAGACCTGATTCACTTGGGTGAAGTCGGATGGCCCATTTCCGATTGTCGACTCTTGGTAATTCTCCGCAGTGCCTCCATCGTGTCGCTGTTAAGAGTGCTCCCGGCCTGAGATGCCTGAGCGATTTTCTGTTTCGACAACTTATTCTGGTTTCTGGCACGTCGAAGCAGGAGCGGGCGCAGGACCCGTTCCAGATGCGGCGGAACCGAAGTTCCGTCGCTCGACTCTTCCTGAATCGGCTCCTTCATGAGCCCGGCGATTCCCTTATCCTGAGCCGAATCCAGCAGCATGTTGACCAGATTCAGAAGTTCTGAATCCGATTCCGCTGCCGCAATCACCTGCTGAGGTTCGGGAAGTACGCCTTCCTCCACGGTCAGATCGAAACACATGGCCAGCAGTCGCCGGTAATGTGCACAATCAAAATCATCCGGTCCGATCTGGTGCCGGATGTATTCCACATGTTTCGGACTGCACAGGATAATTTCCAGTAGTTCCTGCTCAGCCAGATGTCCTCCCGAACGATTTTTCGGTTCCGCAGGCGGTGCGGGGGCCGCATCGCGTCGCAGGAATCGTTCAGAACCATTTTTTTTTCTTCGAACCGCATTCAACTGCTGGCGAAACACAAGCTCATCCGCCTGAGTTCGCTGACAGATACTGCGAATGATCAAATCTTCTCTCATCGACCCTGCCAGCCCGGGAGCCGCCGACATCAGGTCCAGTAATTCCTTCATCACCTGCTCCCGCCCGCTGACGGAATCAATTCCGTAGCGAGCGGTCACACTTTGCAATTTGTATTCCCAAGCTTCCGGAGCCTGCTGAATCAGACGTTGAAAATCGTCCGCTCCATGGTGCTCCAGATAGTCCGCCGGGTCCTGCCCTTCAGACAGCGTCAGAATTCGCAGATCGATGTCCTGAGCGATAAATCGTTCAATGGACCGTTCTGCCGCCGCAATTCCGGCATTATCTCCGTCGTAAATCAGGACAACTCGTTTAGCAAACCGTTTCAAAAACTTGACATGATCTTCGGTCAGTGCCGTCCCCAGTGTGGCAACAGCATTGGTGACCCCCGCCTGATGGCAGGCCACGCAATCCATATATCCTTCAACAATTAATGCCGTGTTGTCGTGACGAACTGTCTCCCGAGCCTGATTGAAGGCGTAAAGTGTCCGACGTTTCAGAAAAATATTACTTTCCGGACTGTTCCAATATTTCGCAGGGCTCTCAATGTTGCTTCCCGGCAACACTCGTCCCCCGAACGCCACAGGACGTCCTCGGTCATCAATAATCGGAAATACAATTCGACCGACAAGGTTGTCAAAGTAACCCCGCCCGTTGTCGCGTTCCCCGATCAGCCCAACACTCTTTAACTGCTCGGCCGTAAAACGACCGCGAGCACGATTCAGAAACCAGTTCCAGTCTTCCGGGTGATATCCAACTCGAAACTTCCGCAAGGTGTCTTCTGTCAGGTTGCGAGTTTCGGCGTAAGTTCTGGCAATTTGACCGGCAGGGCCGATATGAAAGGCCTCCTGCATCAGATTGACAGCCCACTCCACGACGTCGTACTGAGACGCCCGCGATTCCTCCGAAACTCCTCGGTCGCCGGAACGATTCTGCTTCGGAATCTCCAGGTTGGCTCGTCGAGCCAGCAGTTCCAAAGCTTCGGGAAAGGTGACTCGATCGATCTGCTGAACCCACGTGAAACAATCACCACCTTCGTTGCACACCCAGCATCGATAAGACTGTCGATCCGGGTAAACGTGAAACGACGGATTTCGATCATCATGAAACGGACAAAGACCTTCGTAGTCGGTGCCGTTTCGAGTGGCCTTCAGCGAAACAGTTTCCGAAACCAGATCGACCAGATTGGTCGCCGCTCGAACCTGTTCCTTAAAGTCGTCACCAAATCCAACGGACACAAAACACTCCGGCGTCTCAGGCCAGTTCCGTATTTATCTGAATCCGGGAGACAACAACGCCTGACTTTCAAACGTTTAAATCTCAACCGGGGAAAGGTGACGTCGGAATAAGACGTGACTTCGAAGATGCCGCAGAAATCAGCAGACCGGGCATCAGGAATGTGGCGAGAGATCACGTGATCCGCAGCAATGCCGTCCGAATCTGATCTCTCCCGATTTCATTCTTTGGGCTCGGGGAAAAGCTGATAATCGACGGCTTCGAGGGTCCTTCCGGCGTCGGCCAATTCTAACCGCCCCGATTCGAAGGTCAAGATTTTCGAAATCCGTTCCGGCACGAACGCAGATTCAGGAAACCCCGCGTCGAAACAGAGCCCGCTGACTCCGCAGCCGCCAAAACCCGACAAATTCCGCCAGGTTCTCCCGCTCCACGAAGTCCACACCCTCGACTCGTCACGGCCCCGGCCCAATGGTCAAACACGCCCACCCTTCCCCAATCGGGCTGTGGATTCCAATGTTCGCAGGGCAGAAATTCTTAGTTTAACCCGATGCCGCAGGCGAGTCCCACCCCGGCTGCGGTCAACCTCGCTTGCGGCATCGGGTTAAACAAATTGCTTCCGCTGCCTGAAAAAGCG
>JAGQPY010000320.1 GCA_020426485.1 Planctomycetaceae bacterium | reverse complement strand
GCGGCGACAGGTCTCCGCACTCCAAGGTGGCGCTGTCCTGCTAAGACAGTCACGGGAAATATTCTTCCGAAAGCGGCAGTCGCGAGACTTCACGCCGCCGAAGCCTGACGACTTCGGCTACACACCTCCAAAGACGCTCACGACTTCGGCTACATAGTGTTGAAGTCCCAAGACTTCGTCGAGACAAATGTCCGGCTATACGCAAGTCTCCGGTGTCCGTTTGACAGCGGATTTCTCAGCTCTCGCGGTCCCGGCGTCCGCCAGGGACCGGACCGAAGCACTGGTCACGGGACGAGGTGGACGTTGGTGGCGTCGTCGGGCAGAACAAGGACGATCCCGGGTTTCAGGTGATTCGGGTCTTTCAGCACGTCCTGATTCTGACGATAGATCTCGATCCATCGCGAAGCGCGGCCAAGATGTTTCTGGGAAATCTCCGAAAGAGTTTCTCGTTCGCCGACACGATAAGCCGGACGACCGTCGGCCTGCAGAAAGTAGCCTGTTGCCTGGCGAGTTGTCGGCTGCAGGTCCTCAAAGAATTCCGGGAAACGTTCCTGCAGAATTTCCGGCGGCGGAACCAGCACCTTCATCCCGGGACGCAGCTTTTTGGGATCCGGAATCCGGTGCTGGTTGTACAGTGCCAGAGACGAAAAGTAGATCGCTGTGCCGTACATGCGTTTGGAAATTGTCCAATAGGTGTCGTTTGGCTGAACTTCGCAGACCTCACACGGATCGGACGCGATGGAGACCTGTCGAATGGGGGCGGTGGTGCTGGAGGTCGCTGTCGCGACAGCAAACGGGGACGACTTCGCGGAGGTGCCGGCTCCATGAGTCGAGCCACTCATTTGTGCCGAGACAGTTTCCCGCGTTGAACCGGGTCCGCCGAACGTCCGGTGGCCATTCTGTGCCTGAGCAAACCGAGAATCGACAGACGGAACTTCCGCGGAACGACGGTTCGAGATGTGTTCCGGTTTTTCCGAAGCACGAAGGGTCGACTGATTGTCGAAGTCCGCGAAAGCGCTGCCTTGGGAATCCTGTCCGGAAGTCGCATCGGAAGTTTGTTGTGCTGAATCTGCGCGGACATCGTCAAAAGCCGTCGCCTGATTGGCGGCCGTCGAGCGGCGTGAACGAACAAAGCCATCTCCATCTGTCGCAAACTTATTCTCAGGCGGCGGGTCAGCCATGGCCAGCAGCGTCTCTTCCGGGCCGATCAGTGCCGCTCCCGGTGCGGCGATGGACACCTCCGTGGAAGAATCCCTGGCAGGAAACTCACCGAAGTCCGCCACCAATGCCCCGGCGAACGCGTTGACCTCATTGGATTGAGCGGGTTCGTCAGCCGTTGAAGACTCCGCTGAGGAAACACGGGTCGGTTGAGGCGTGGGTTCCGTCAGATCGAAGGCGGGAACATCCGCGACCGAAGGACGATCAACAGAGGCGATCTCCGTCACTGGCGGCAGCATGTTTGGAGCCGATGCCGCCGGAGCATCAAAAGCCGGTGCAGGACCGGCTTCTGCAACAGAGGTGGCCACTGGCAAAGTGGTCGCTGAAAAGTCAGGAAACTCTGCTGCCGATGGTGCGACCGGCGAAGCAACAACTTCGCGGTCGAACGCATCCGCGTCGGAGTGTGCGGATGGCGGCGTCGGATGCGACGGTGGGCGATTGTCGTCCTGTGGAAAAAACGGCTGACGGTCTGCAGGTTCTGTTTCCGCCATCGCCGCCGCAAACGGATCGTGAGAAACGGAAGTCTCTGCTGCCAGCGCGGACGACGCTGGGTTCGGGAAATCCGTGTTCGTTTCGCCGGGACCGGGAGGCAATGAATCGGCAGCCAAACCGGAAGCTGCTGCCGCCGTGGAAGTCGGTGGCAGTGGTGAGTTTTCCTGCATCAATTGATCAAACGAAGGTTCAGCGGCCAACGACTCACCGCGGACCTCGGTACGAAACGCCGCCGCTGCAAATCGGTCGTCGACCGAAACGGTTTCCGTGGCCGGTTCTGAGAGTTCTATGGCTGGCTCAGAAAGCTCGAACGTATTGCGAGAACCTGCAACGTCCTGCAATACCGTGCTGGATGACGCTGGAGTCGCGTTCAGTAATGGGCGGTCCGCAACGAATGCTGTTTCTTCCGAAAGCATCGAATTCGCGGCGGCACCAGCGGAATTCTTCAGCATCACCGATGCGGTGTTCTGAGTCTCCGGCCCTTTGACTCGGGCCAGCAACTGACGCTGCTTCAGATCAAACTTGTGATACACCAGAAACCCAAACGCGCAGACCAGGATGACGATGACGGCCATGCCCATCTTTGCTTCGACGGCCATGCCGGCTTTGGCAGGCTCATAGCCCCATTCGCGATCCTGTTCCTTCAAGGCAGCTTTCGCTTCGCTGCTCGAAGTTTGGCGGACCGACTGCGAGGATTCAGACGAATCTCCGCTGGAGTGGCTTCGATGGGAGTTTTTGTCAGAACCTGCCATTCCGGACTTCCTTTGAACGCGGATTTGACAATGCGATCTTCAAGTGAGTGAAAAGTTAAAACGACGACAATGCCGCCGGGATTCAGGATGCGGGGCAAGACATCCGTGAACATCTGCTCCACATGATCCAGTTCATGGTTCACCGCGATCCGTAACGCCTGAAAGACGCGAGTCGCGGGGTTTCGAAAACTGCTGCCTCGACCACCGACTGAACCGACCGATCGAACGAGTTCCTGCAGGTCTTCGGAAGTCTCCAAAGGCTGCTGACCACGACTGCGACAGATCTGTCGAGCAATTTGTCGAGCATGCGGTTCTTCTCCAAAACGCGTCAGAACATCCGTGATTTCCGATTCATCAGCCGTTCTCAGAAACTCTGCCGCCGACCGACCATGCCGAATATCAAATCTCATATCCAGCGGACCACCCGCGTCGAAACCGAAGCCGCGCTGGCGATCCGAAAGCTGATCCGAAGACAGACCCAGATCCAGCAGCACTCGATCGACCCCGGACACTCCCAGTTCCGACAGAACTCGTTCCGCATCCACGTAGCTGCTGTGGACCAGCGTGACGTTCGATTCCGGAAGCTTTTCCGCTGCAAAACTCAGCATCATCGGGTCGCGATCAAATCCGATCAGACGTCCCGAGTCACCAAGTTGCTTACGGATCAACTGACTGTGGCCACCTGCTCCCACGGTCCCGTCCATCACGACAAGTCCCTCGCAGAGCTGCAGGTGTTGCAGCACTTCGCGGTACATGACCGGCACATGAACGGAATGAGAAGACATGAAACACGAAGATGCTGGAACACACCGGTGTGGCAACACAGCGGTGCTGAAACACAGCGGTACAAGAACAGAGTGGCGAGGAAAACGGTCGAGCCTTGGAAGGCCGTTGCGACTTGAGTAAAACACGGTCACAAAATTCAGAAATCTGTGGTTCGATGACCGCAGACGTCTGTCCATCGGCAGATTAGTGCGACCCGCGAGATGTCGGATAGCCCAATCGGCTTTCTCTGCAAATCCCCAGTTCTCCAAGCCGCACCCATCTTTCCCAGAGCAACATGAAGTAGCAACCGCTGCCTCGGCGACAACGGCGAGACCTGCAGAATCTGCCACTGTTCCTGCCTCTTACCGATTCCCCCTTCAACTGCTCCCGCACTCAAACTGTTCCAGAGCCCGTGACGGACTGACCTTAATGACGCAACGAACCCGATGGCTGATCCTGCTGGCGGTTCTGGGATTCGGTCTCGGAATTCTGCGGGGACAGTCCATGCTGGCGCTGCTGTCGTTGTCTGTGCTGTTGTGGATTTACGTCGAGTGGCTGCTGTTTTACTGGCGTGTCTGGCGCGAATGTCCTGAACTGAAAATTGTACGCCGCCTGAACGGAAACGCGGGCGAGCAGGGTTATCTCTGGAGCGGACGAAGGATCTCCGTGCAGGTTGAAGTGACGGCTGCACGCGGGACACTGGGTCCGTTGGTGACCTTTCGTGACTGCCTTGAAGAAAATCTGCGCGTGGTGGACGGGCCATCGGTTGGAGTGCTGGTACAGCGTTCCGCCGGGCAAACATGGAACTACACCGTCGAAGCCCTGGGAGCCGGAGACGTCTTTCTGCCGGGGTTTCATGTGACGTTTCAGGATCATCAGGGCTTCTTCAACGCGGAAAGATTTGTGGCCGTCCCGCAGCGTTTTCGAGTTTTGCCGCAGTATGCCGTGGCGGGCGATATCCAGCCGCGTGTGAAACGAATGAACTCGCTGCCACAGCACGGAATCCACCGCATGCAGCGGGCGGGAATGGGATCGGAACTATTGGAGCTGCGCGAATACGTGCCGGGGGATCCGCCTAAGTCGATTGCGTGGAAAGTTTCGGCTCGGCGCGGTTCGCTGATGACTCGGCAGTACGAATCGGAAGTTCCGGTGCGACTGGTGTTATTCATCGACGGATCGATTGGAACGCGTCTGGGAGGTTTCGGGCGACGTTTGCTGGATCAGATGAATTTCGTTGCGGCCAGCGTGACTCGAACAGCAATCTCCGCGGGTGATCCGGTTGGGCTGGTGCTGTTCGACGAACGAGGCACGTCACGCATTCCGGCGTCCGGCGGAGAGCGCGGGTTCTACAATGTGCTGAAGAATCTGGCTGAATTCTCCACCAACCCGGCACCGCCAGGTCAGCGACTGACTCAGGAACTTGTTCTGTCCGCCATCCGTATCTGTCATCAGCGGTATCCGGAACTGATGGATCCACGCATCAATCGCGTTCCGTTTTCTCTGTTTCCGCTGTCACCCTGGGAACGCCGCCGACATTATCAGCGTTCTTTGCTGGCCGGTGCTTTGGCAGAAATCTATCAGCTGCCGCCTCAGCAGATGACCAATCTGATTTACGATGATTCGCGGATGGCGTGGTACGCTCAGTCGATGCTGAACGAAGCCGGCCTGGCGTGGATGTCACCCATGATTCAGACTCGAAATCGCGGCTTTCACGATGGCATGGCCACCATGCAGCTGCTCAGCAAAGCGCTGACCGACTGCGTGTCGGTGGCTCGCGACAACGAAGTCTATGTGATTCTGGCCAATCTGCTGGAATGCGCTACGAATATTGCTCACCTGATGCCGGCGGTTCGCATGGCTCTGGCACGTCACCATCGCGTGATCGTGGTCTGCCCGACGCCCACCTTTCGACGTCCGCAGCCGGACAGTTTTCGTCAGGAAGTCACGGCGGAAAATCTTTTGAAACAGGCCGAAGACATTCGACTGGCAGAACTGTCGCTGCGACTGCGACGAACTTTATGCCGTGCCGGTGCGGCCGTTTCGATTTCCGGGGAACAGCAGGCCATCCGCATGATCCTGTCCGAAACACAACTGGCTCGCACCGGTCGAGTCAGCGCCGCAGGAGCTGCCCGATCATGACCGGCACCTCAGCACAGAACGGTGGTCCTGCAGCCATCGCACCATCGCGGCAGGCGCCGGCATCGCAGGACGTCACGTTCCATCATCGACACATCACAACGGCAACCGACATTCACAGATTCCTGTATATGTTGGTCATTGTGATCGGCGGAATTCTGGCTTCCGTTCTGTTTGCCGGATCGGAGTTCTCCTCGTCCCTGAAGCTGATCTTTCTGGCCCTGCTGGTGCTGACGCTGAAACGCTGGACCGGCGCGCTGTTGCTGGCCATGGTGCAGGTACACTTGTTCCTGTCCGAACCACGTCTCACGGGCGTTTTCAGCGGACTGACCAACGTTGTGCCCGTGGTTCTGCTGATGACTCTGATTATGGCCGTCAGCCGATTTCGCACTCTGACTTCGCTTTCGGAAACGTCGATTCCAGCGATGGTCCTGGCCATTCTGCGAGGCACCTCCGGTTCCGCACCACCGGGAATGCCATTGGCGAATACCGGACCTTCCGCAAGGAACACCGGAATCTTTGACACCGGTATTCGACAGGTCCTGCTGGCATTGCTGCTGTTCTGCGGCTGCTTTCTGGCCGCCCGAGCTGTGCTGTTTCTGGTACCGGAAGGCACGACTCTGACGGGACTGAACACCATCGCCGAATACCGCCTGCGCCCCGGAGGCTACCGGTTGCTGGTTCTGGGGCTGCTGCTGTTTGCCGGTTACCTGTTGACGTGGCTGCTGATCAACGAAGGATTCTGGAGACGACTGTCGAAGGGGCAGGCCGGAATCTATCTCCGATCAACGATGACCCACTGGTTGTCTCCGGATCTGCGAAGTATCATCCTTCGTCGCCTGCGTGCCAAACGACGTAAATCAGTTACGGTGAAAAACGTCGTCTCCGGGACCACCGATGACATTCCCACAGCAGACAACTTTTCCTGAAGAAAGACATCGTTGTTTCATTCGTGAACGGTCGCCGTTTGGTGCAGCCTGCCGCAGGCGTGACCATGCCTTTGGGGCGGATTAAAGAAAAACTTTGCTTCACAGCGTTGTTCAAAGCGGCGGACGCCTTTTTCAGATCGCCTCTCATTCACACTCTGACAGGTCCGTTTCATGTTCTTCTGGATTCGCGAAATTGCCGGGTGGCTGCTGGTCGCTGTCGGACTTTACCTGGTAAGACTGGTCGTCACATTCGTCTCCGATCCGGCGGAAGCTCGTATCGTTGAAGCCGGTGTGGTGATGTTCTGCGCGCTGGGATTGATGCGAGCAGGCATTTTGCTGATTCGAGTTTCCACGGCCGCTCGGATTACCCTGAAGGACGAAGTCTGAACACCTGCTCACACGCGTCCCCGAACCGCAGCGCTTCGGAGCCGATTGTGCGCCGCCGCATCGTTTCCTGTCACATCCTTCCCCAACAAGGGCTGAG
>JAGQPY010000031.1 GCA_020426485.1 Planctomycetaceae bacterium | reverse complement strand
ACCTGTGTGATTACCCAACGCCCGATTCTTCTTTGCTGGACGAGGCGTTGAATCGTCGGATGGCGGCGGCTCAGCTGGTGGTGAAGCTGGGGCATAAGCTGCGGGAAGAGAATACTCTGCGAGTTCGACAGCCGCTGGCTGAACTTCAGTTCGCGGCCGCTGACTCTGAAACAGCTTCCGCGATTGCTCAGCTGGCCGATGTGATCGGTGAAGAGCTGAACATCGAGAAGGTGACTCAACAGGCCAACCTGGATGATCTGGTTGGCTACAGCTACAAGCCGAATTTGAAAACACTGGGACCGAAATACGGAAAGCTGCTGGGGCTGCTGCGAACAAAACTTCCGGAACTGGGCGACGCCGTGCTGGGGCCATTGCGTCGAGGCGAAAGCCTGACCGTCGACATTGACGGCAACAGCCTGGATCTGACTCCGGACGACGTGCTGATCAGTACTCAGCAGAGCGCCGAATGGGTGTGCAGTGATGAAGCGGGGATTCAGATTGCCATCAGCACGGTGTTGACGGAAGACCTGATTCGCAAAGGGATGTCGCGCGACTTTGTTCGCCATGTTCAGCAGCTTCGCAAAGATGCCGATCTGCACATTCAGGACCGCATCAAAATCGAATACCACAGCGAAGACAACCTGCTGCAGGCGATGGTGGCTGAATGGGGCGACTACATCTGCGGAGAAACGCTGTCGGATGGGATCGATTTGGTTTCGGAACCGGCAGCCAGCGCAAAGTCGGTGAATGTTGGGTCAGCGGCCGCAACCGTGTGGATTGTGAGTCTCGTTTAAGTCACCGAGATTTCCTTCGTTGAATTGGCTGATCGTTGATATAATTCGGAGGCTGGTCGTTCTGGTTATTGTCTCACCACAGACGTGGCAAGTGTCCGGCTGTCGCGAACCTGCGTTCGCTGATGTCCGGAAGCCAAACTTCCCCAAAAGACTCCCCCAACTGGTTTTCTTCCGTCCCCAACAGCCCACCTCTGTTTTTCAACCATCCTGATGCTGACTCCCTCGGAGTCCGTCACGCGGAGATCCCGCCATGCTGTCGATTGCCGGTCGTCATCTGTCTCCTCGAACTTCCGCACTCTGCGACGGCGTTTCTCGTCGCGATCTTCTGCGAGCTGGAACGCTGGCCATTGGCGGGCTCACGTTGCCTCAGCTGCTTCAGGCAGAACAGTCTGCCGGAGTTCGCAACTCCCGCAAAGCCGTGATCATGATCTACATGTGTGGCGCGCCGGGGCATCAGGATATGTACGATCTGAAGATGACGGCACCGGATGAGATTCGGGGGGAGTTTCGGCCGATACCCACGAATGTTCCGGGCATCGAAATCTGTGAGCACATGCCTCGTCTGGCGGCCATCATGGACAAGTGCATCCCGCTGCGCAGTGTGTATGGTTCACCGAATGGAGCCCATGATTCGTTTATCTGTTACACGGGACGGACGACTCAGAACCAGCCGGCCGGTGGTTGGCCGTCCATGGGCAGTGTGGTTTCGAAGGTTCTGGGACCGAAGAACGATGCTGTTCCGCCGTTTGTGGGACTGGCGCCGGACGCCGGCCATCCTCCGTATGGTTCCCCTGGCCTGCCTGGTTTTCTGGGAGTCGCTCACGCGGCGTTCCGTCCGTCCGGTCCCGCTCGCGACGATATGAAGCTGCAGGGTATCGATACGTCTCGGCTGGATAGTCGCAAGGCTCTGCTGACGAGCATTGACGGTTTGCGACGGGATATCGATGCCAGTGGAACTCTGGAGGGCATGGATGCTCTGACGCAGCAGGCCTTTGACATTCTGACGTCAACAGCACTCGCAGATGCACTGGATGTTTCGCGGGAATCTCAGTCCGTTCGAGACCGCTACGGCAAGGGCGATGAAAAACGGTTTGGTGACGGTGCTCCGCGAAATCTGGAACATTTTCTGATGGCGCGACGACTGGTCGAAGCCGGCTGCCGCGTCGTGACGCTTAACTTTGGCCGCTGGGATTTTCACAGCGACAACTTCAACGGAATGAAGAAGACTCATCTGCCGCAGTTTGACCAGGGTCTGTCGGCTCTGATTGAAGACCTGCACGAACGGGGAATGGCGGACGATGTGGCTGTGATTGCGTGGGGAGAGTTTGGTCGCACTCCGCGCATTAACAAGGATGCCGGGCGTGACCACTGGCCTCAGGTGGGCGGCGGTTTGCTGGCCGGAGGCGGATTCCGTTCCGGTCAGGTGATCGGGGCGACCGATCGACTGGGGGCTGAAATCGCCGATCGCCCGGTACATTTCGGTGAAGTCCTGGCTGCCTTGTACCGCCATCTGGGTATCGATCCCGATGCCATAAAACTCACGGACCTGACCGGTCGGCCTCAGTACCTGCTGGACAAGACGGTTCCCATGCCCGAGTTGGTTTGATGCAGGCCAGCCACGGTGGAGGGACGTCGATTGGCGGGGAAAAAAGGTGGCGCAGGCGATCAGGAGAGATTCCAGCGAGCCATTCGCAGGCAGGCCAGCGGTGATTCCTTCAGGCGTTCGTACCAGACGGTGATGAATTTCCCCGGTGAGATTTCCACTGTTGAAGGATATCCCAGGTCTCCGGATGTTCCATCGGTTGAAACCATGATCGGTGAAGACCAGGTCCGTCCGTTGTCTTCGCTGAGTCGAGCCTGATTTCCCAGCGGTGCTCGGCGGTGGCCGTACGTCATCAGTAGTCTTCCGTCTGACAGTTTCAGCAGGTGTGATGGCAGCCCCCAGACGCCAATGGAATAGGGGGTGGCCCATGACTTGCCGCCATCGGTGGAATGCGTTTGCAGCGTTTCCCCCTTGTTGCCGGGGTTATGGTTGCGGATTTGAACAATCCAGCGACCGTCGGATGCTTCGACGGCATGCAGTTCATGATAGTTGGCAGAAGTGTCGCCATCGCGAACAGGAAGTTCTGTGACATCGCTCCATGAGCGTCCATCATCGGATGAAAGACAAACGCCGACTTTTCGCTGCGCGTCCCACAGGTCAACGCCTGCGTAGAGGATGCGGCCATCGGAGAGGTTGACGGGGCCATGTGGACTGTTCACGGGAACTCGATAAGCGGGTGACCAGTTCAGTCCCGCGTCCTCGGACCGAATCATCCAGCAGCCCAGATGGTCTTTGTGGCTGTTCGGGGGCAGTCTGCGATGTGCGGCCTGCCATTTGGCCAGCTTCTGCGGCGAGAAGTGAGAACTGCCCTGCTCTGCGGCGGCCTCTGCTTTCTGCAGTTCCGGCACATAGGCCAGTGATGTGAAGGTCGTGACCAGCAGAGTTCCTGTTGCCGTTTCCAGAATACCGGCATCACGGTCATCAAGGGGACCGTCCAGAAGTGTTCGGGCGTATGACCACGAATCGCCGTTGTCACGCGATCTAATAAGTTCGACTCGACCGAAGGGGCAGACATGACTTTCTCGTCCGCCCGAACAGACGGCCAGCAATTCCCCATTCCGCCGTCGGACCAGCGTGGGCCAGCCATGATAACGATCATTCTGCAGGCTGATGATTTGCGGTCCACTATTCGAATCCTGCGCGGCGGCGACGGTCGACGAGTGGGAATGCAGGTGAACGGCGAGACCGGCGGCAGACGCCATCATGAGGCGACGGCGAGACAGGCGAGGCATGGGCGGTACTCCGGGTGTTGAGGTGGGGCGAAACGTTCAGTGGCTTCGCGGCAGGGACACCCGTATGCGACAGCTTTTTGAGAACGCTGTCAACTTAAAGCAGTTTGTTGTGTCCGCGTCGAACGATCTTCGGTGCAGAATACGCCCGATCCCGCGAGGCATCACCCAAATCTGCTTTCGAGGAGAGCTCCGGACGCAGGGGAGAACGGTGCAGGCGGTGGCCGGAGTTTTCGCCGCTGTGGTCCCGGAAAGCTCCGCAGAGTGGAAGGTGTTGCGATGATGTCAGTTGAATCGCGGAGTCTCTCGGTGCGCCTCTTTGAGGCATTGCTGCAGCATTGGACGATCTTCCGGGCTGCCTTCCGTCAGACAGTCGTCCAGCAGGTCAATGGCTTCACCCGGTCGGCCTGCTCGCAGTGTCAGCAGTGCGAGATCTCGCTTCTCCCGGTACGATGTTGGAGTCAGAAGAGCAAGTCTCATCTGGACTTTCCATGCCGACGACCAGTCTTCTCGATTGCCGAACAGTGATTTCAGGTTATTCAGCATTCGAATAATGATCTGACGCTCCGAGGCTGGTTTCAGCGTCGGTCGGATCTCGGAGACCGGCAGTTCTGTCAGTTCATGCAGCCACTGGACACATTCCCGGCGGTCCATGATCCTGCCGCTTTGAAAAGCATCGATGTAAACGACGCCCTGATCTGTTTCCAGCTGAGTAATGAAATGGGACGGTGCAGAAACTCCTGTCAGAGGTATCCCAAGTTCATTCGCAACGGCCATATAGACAAGCGACAGTGTGATCGGGATTCCTCGGCCTGTTTCCAGAACTCGATTCAGGTAGCTGCAGTCTGGTGATTCGAAGCACTCGTCGTCTCCGTGGAGATTCAGTTCTTCGGTCAGGTATCCAATCAGCAGATTCAGTTCACTGATCTCCGAGCCTGCCATCGCGATCGGGCGTGTCAGCGAAGCGACCGCGGATCGAATGGTCTTGCGTGTGGCTTCGAAGTTCAGGTCGGGCTGAGCGTCTCGTGCGATCTCAAGGGCCGCCTGAACAAGATCAATATCCCGTTCACGTCGCAGCAGTCGAAGGAACTGCTCATCATGGACGAATTGATCAATGGCAGGCATGATTCTGGTAAAGATAGAGACGGTGGAAATGATGGTTCGAAAAAGTGCACTCGCGACTCAACGGAACGGCGTTCCATTCCGAGTTGAGGACACGGATGCCTCAGAAACCACTTGGTTGCTCATCAGGCGACTATAGCCACGGCACATGGTGCTCACAATGGGGAGATGGACCGTTTCATTCACACGAGCCGCAGTGGTTTCGGTGGCGGCGTTCAAAACCGGCAGTTGCTACCTGATTGAGGGAATCGCATGTTTGACGCTGCCGTCCGTGCAGCATACCCTGAGCGGAAAGTCCGGCCCGTTCCACGCCACGCCGTCGGATTCGGTGCGTCTGTGGAAGCGGAAACGTGCGGTTTGAGCATGGTTCCCGGGTGAAAGTCAGCGTTGTTTTCATCGATCGTCCTGCATTGTTGTGATTCCTGGAGAACGAAATGGTTTCGTCTGGTCCTCAGTTGACTTTCCCGGCTGGCATCCTTCGATGCTGTTGTCGGCCAGTGGCACTCGTTGTGTTTTCGTTCTTTGGGCTGATCTCGGGGTGTAGTGAATCGCCGAGCGGCGGAAACAGTCCTTCAGGTGCCTCTGTCAGTTCCGGGGAAGCACCGAGTGACAACAATTCCAGTGGCCGTCGTTCGGTTGCATTCGTCACGAATCAGATCGCCGACTTCTGGAAGATTGCCGAAGCTGGCGCGAACGATGCCGCGAAGGAGTTTGATCTGGATGTCGACGTCGTGATGCCTCCGGAAGCTACGGCAGTGGTCCAGAAACAGAAGGTTGAAGACCTGCTGACTTCTGGAGTTCAGGCGGTCGCTATCAGCCCGCTGGACGCGGATAATCAGATCGAATGGTTGAATTCCATCGGAGAAAAGGTACCTCTGATCACGCACGACTCCGATGCGCCTCAGTCGGATCGACTCATGTATATCGGTATGGACAACTATGCGGCCGGGCGAGCCTGTGGTGAACTGGTTGTGAAGGCCGTGCCCGATGGAGGAAAGGTGCTGCTGGCCATCGGTCGTCTTGAACAGGATAACAGCAAATATCGTCGGCAGGGCGTCATTGACGTGCTGTTGGGACGGGATCGCAATGCGGCCTACTACAAGGAGCAACCGGACGCATGGGATCCCGTTGATGGAGAGATTGTCGGCGACAAGTACACCATCGTGGCCACAGTGACAGACCAGGGCAAACCGGAAGTTGCATTGTCCAAGGCTGAAGACGCACTGAATACGTATACCGATCTGAAGGCGATGGCGGGACTGTTTGAATACAATCCTCCCGCTCTGTACCAGGCATTAAAAAAGGCCGGAAAGCTGGGGCAGATCGCCTTGGTCGGTTTCGATGAAAACGACGTGACACTTCAGGCGATCAAAGACGGTGAATGCGCCGGAACCGTGGTTCAGAATCCGTACATGTACGGCTACGAGTCTGTTCGCGTGCTGAATGAGATTCTCTCCGGCAACGACTCTGTCATTCCGGAATCGAAGTACATCGATATCCCGCCTCGATCCATCACCCGCGAAAACGTGGACGAATACTGGGAAGACCTCCGATCGAAAAAAGGGCAATGACCATTTCCCGGCGTTTTGTTGGTCCGCAGAATGCTGATTAATTGTCCGTGACACGTTCGTCGCTGCCTTGCCTCAGAATCTGCCCGGTCTCGAAATCTGCCCCGCCGTAATACCTGGCTGGCATCGTCGGGCTCAGGCTTATTGCACACGGTTCGTTCGATTGACCGGGAAATGCCACTTCCTGTGGTGTTGATGCTGTTTTTCCAGCCAGGTGCTCTGCCGGATTGTTTTCAGGAATGGATCTTTCAACGACGAAATCAGCTCCACGACTGGAAGTTCGCAATATTTGCAAGAGCTTCCCTGGTGTTCGCGCGCTGCACAATGTGAGCTTGCGGGTCTATTCAGGCGAAGTGCTCTCCGTTGTGGGTGAGAACGGTGCGGGTAAGAGCACGTTGATGAAGATTCTGGCCGGAGTACAGTCTCAGGATTCCGGCGAGATTCTGATTGACGACCAGCCGGTTCAGTTTCGAGGCGTCGGCGATGCGCTCGACAGCGGAGTGGCTCTGATCCACCAGGAGCTGAATCTGGCGGATAATCTGGAAGCCGGCGCGAACATCTTTCTGGGCAGAGAACCACTGCGTCATGGGTTGATCGACGAAGACCGTATCAATCAGCAGTCTGAGCAGTTCTTGAGAAGCGTCGGCCTGAGGATGTCGCCGCGAACTTTGGTTCGCGACCTGACGATTGGCCAGCAACAGTTGGTGGAGATCGCCAAAGCGCTGTCCATCAATGCTCGCGTGCTGATTATGGATGAGCCAACTTCGAGTCTTTCCGCTGGCGAATCCGAACGACTGTTTGAAGTGATTCGAGACCTGCGATCGCGGGGTGTCAGCATTGTTTATATTTCCCACAGACTGGCCGAAGTTCAGGATCTTTCCGATCGAGTCACGGTTCTGCGGGATGGTGAAAACGCCGGAGATCTGGTTCGAAGTGAAGTGAATCACGACAGTCTGGTTCGCCACATGGTTGGCCGCGATATTTCGCGATTCTATTCCAGGACGCCTCACGAACCGGGCCAGGTGGCCATTCGGGTTGAGAATCTTGTGACGTCCGCGTGGCCGGAACATCGTCTGAGTTTCGAGGTGTGTGCCGGAGAAATTGTCGGAGTTGCCGGGCTTGTGGGCGCGGGGCGGACCGAAATGCTGCGAACGCTGTTTGGCGTCGATCGACCACTGGCAGGTACGATTCGGGTTCGAGGTCAAATTGTTCCGCTGGCATCACCTTTGGATGCCATCAACGCCGGGATCGCACTGGTTCCTGAAGACCGCAAGCAGCAGGGGCTGATTCTGGAACATGCCATCCGCCACAACATCGGTCTGGCTGGATTACGGCGGTACGCCAAAGCGGGAGCGTTTGTCAATTTTCTGCGGGAAAAAACAGACACGGATGAGATGATCGGCCGTCTGCGAGTCAAAACGCCGGACGACCTTCAGATCGTTCAGAACCTGTCCGGAGGAAACCAGCAGAAGGTCGTTCTCGGAAAGTGGCTTGCACTCAAGCCCGATGTCCTGCTGCTGGATGAGCCAACACGCGGAATTGACGTTGGTGCGAAACAGGAAATCTACCAGCTGATGGATGAACTGGCCGGACAGGGAATGGCCATTTTGTTTGTCAGCAGCGAAATGGAAGAAGTCATTGGCATGAGCGACCGTGCGATTGTGATGCACGAAGGTCGGCTGACGGGTGAACTCCGGCGGGATGAACTTTCCGAGGAGGCCGTGATGAAACTGGCCACCGGCAATCAAACCACGGCCACTGTGTGAAAGAAGGGTAATGAAAGGGAAGATTCTTGGCATCCTGGGACTGTTAATCGCGCTGTGTGTGTTCATGACTCTGATGACGTCAGACCCGTGGTACAATTTCAGCACGTCGCGATTTCTGCAGGCCGGGAACATTCAGAATCTGCTGAGCCGCACGGCTCTGTACGGCATTCTGGGTGTCGGCGTATCTTTCGTGATCATCACCAGCGGCATCGACCTGTCGATTGGCTCGACCGTCTGTCTTTCCGGGGTATTGCTGGCCATATTCCTGCACACGGAATATCGCCCGGATGTTGCATCAGTTGTCACCAGTGTGAATGCAAAAGAAAACACCTTTCGAACAGCGTTGCCGATCCCGGGGCTGAGTCCCGGGGACAAAGTGCGATATTCCGGTGGGCGAAGAGCGCCCACGGGGCTGTACACTGTCAGGTCGGCTCAGAGTCACGTCGTCGTGGTGGAAGAAAAGATCAGTCGCGATGATGATCAGGGGGAAGTTGCTCGGGCACTTGTTGTGACGTCTGTTGAACGATCGCCGGAGTCCGGAGTTGGTGCTCGAATTGTTATCGCCGGACAGCATCACCTCAAAGCTCGAGATCAGTTGACTCTGGTCCATCCCAAATCCGGTTTGAAGACCGAAGATATTCTCAGTGCAGAGATCGGGGATCTGTCGACCACGGTAATGATTCGCAACGATCCCGGTGAACGTTTGACGTCCGAGTGGCTCGCCATCCCGCAGATTCGGCATCAGCGAATGTCCGTTCCGATGGCTTTGCTTTCCGTCCTGCTGATTGCGTCCACACTGGGGTTGATCCATGGTCTGCTGGTGACTCGGGCAAGGTTGCAGCCGTTTGTGGTGACACTGTGTGGGCTGTTAATCTATCGAGGTCTGTCCCGGTGGCTGACGGGGGATAATCCTGCGGGGCTTGGCGAGTATTCTGACTCACTTTGTCAGTTGGGAAGTGGACGCCTGACGGTTTACACAAACGCAGCAGGAGAGACATTCGGAATTCCGTATCCTTTCTTCTTTCTGGTTGTTATCGGTTCCGCCGCCGCGCTTTTTCTGAATCGAACGATCTGGGGGCGATATCTGTTTGCATTAGGGCGAAACGAGGAGGCTGCCCGCTTCAGCGGGATCGATACCGGAAAGATCACACTGGCTGCATACGTTGTGTGTACGACCCTGGCTGCCGTGGGAGGTATGTTGTTCGCGCTGGATTCACTGTCGATTTCACCGTCGAGTTTCGGGAACTTCTTTGAACTGTACGCGATCGCTGCGGCGGTGCTTGGGGGCTGTAGTCTTCGTGGGGGCGAAGGTTCTGTCCTTGGTGTCGTGATCGGAACGGCAGTGATGCAGATTCTGAACAATCTGATCATGCTGCTGAAGATCTCCGGGACTTTGGAATACGCGATTATCGGCTCTGTCATTCTTGGTGGTGTGCTGGCGGACGAATTCGTCAAACGCATGGCGGCACAGCGACGACTGCGTCAGAAGCTTCAATAAGTCAGAGCCGGCATGGGGAAACTGCGAGGATTCGGCGCTGTCAGCCTGCTGACTCTGGTCAGTCGAATCACCGGTCTTGGCCGAGATTCTCTGATGGCCGGCCTTTTCGGCAGTGGCTGGGTTCTGGACGCATTTTTTGTTGCATTTCGGATTCCGAATCTCTTTCGGCGGCTCTTCGGCGATGGCGCGATGACAGCCGCGTTTCTTCCGGAATTCGTTCGTACGGAACAGGAGTCTGGTCGGGCTGCTTCGGCTGCACTGTTTCGAGATGTTGCAGGGAGGCTGTTTCGAATTCTTTTGGCGCTGACAGTTGTCTGCGAACTGTCAGTCGCCACCCTGCTGATCTTTACGCCGCTTTCTGAGCGTAATCAGCTGCTGTGCGAACTGACTCTGATCATGACTCCGTACCTGCTGCTGATTTGTATGACAGGTCTGTATGGAGCTGCTCTCAACGGTGTCCGGCACTTTGTGGTTCCGGCCTTTGCACCGGTTCTGCTGAATGTCGTCTGGCTGGCCGGAGGGTTGGCGGCCGTTGCTGTGGTGTCGGATGATCTGGTGCGAGTTCGATTGATTGCCTTGCTGGTTGTCGTGGGCGGTGTTGCTCAATTGTCCGTGTCAGCGTACTCGCTCCGGCGGTTTTCCATCTCACTGCGCGGGCGAGACGTTGTTGGCGTAACGCAGTCAGGTATTCAGGCCGCGGGTGAGAATCCGACTGTTGCTCGGGACACCACTGATCGCGTGTTTCGAAGGATGGTTCCGGTTCTGTTTGGGCTTTCCGTGACTCAGATCACCGGACTGACCGACAGTGTTCTGGCGTGGGTTCTGGTTGCTCCGGAATTCATGCAGTTTGAGTGGCTGGATCGATTTCGATTACAGGAAGGCACCGCTGCGGCCCTGTATCTGGGCCAGCGACTGTTTCAGTTTCCGATGGGTGTCTTTGCTGTCGCGTTGGGAACAGTACTGTTTCCTCGTTTCGCCGCTCATGCTCAAAGTGGCCGTCGAGATGAACTGAGCCGTGATGTGCTGCATGGTCTGCAGCTGGTGTTGATCGTGGGAATTCCGGCCAGCGTGGGACTGTGGTTCCTGGCGGATCCCATCAGCCGCTTGTTGTTCGAATATGGCCGATTTGATTCTCAGTCTGCAGCATTGACGGGCCTGATGATTTCAGGATATGGCTGTGGTGTGTGGGTGTTCAGTGGGCTTTTGATTGTCAACCGGGTGTTCTACGCGGCCAATGACCAGACCACGCCAATGCGTCAGGGGATCATCTGTGTGGGGATGAACCTGATTCTGGATATTGTTCTGCTGCCAATCCTGGGAGAACTTGCGCTTCCTGTGGCAACGGTCATTTCCAACGGAATTCAGTTGGCGCTGACTTTGGAACTCGCGGCGACCCGGTTCCTGACGAAGTCAATCAGTGCTCTGATTCCAGTTGTTTGGCGAACGGTTATTGCTTCCGCATTGATGTACAGCGTCGGTCAATGGACTCTCAGTTTGCTTGCTGCAAAGGCCGAAGATGGATTCGCTGCTCGAATTCCGTTGGTTCTCGTGCCCATCGCGGTTTCTGTGGTCGCGTACAGCAGCTGTGTGACGCTGACCGGTTTGTCATTGCGAAGACTGATGCACGAACCGCTGTGGATTAATCAGTCAGAGTTACCGCGGAATTAAGCCCGATCCATTTCCCGGATTGATGTCCGCTGTGTTTTGCGAGTGCTGAATTCGATCGAATGATTCCCGGCAATCCATAAATTGCGATCTCGCAGCAATGGAGATGTTAAGTGCTGCAGATGCGGAGATTTACTCACCTTTGGCCATGCATCTGATTGAATGTTGAAACGTGCTGTGCGCAGAGTATGCCGAAAAAAAAGATCAGGAATCGCGGGTCCGGCTGGATTGCGGATACCTGCAGGTGCGGGAACATGGCTTCCGGGATTGGGATCATGTTTGTTTCCGGATGCTGGAAACAGTAAACGCCCCAGATGGCTGCTGCCGCCGAGGAAGCAATCGAAGACTTCAGGATCAGTTCCGTCGATCGTCGAGGGTGATAGTGCTCGATCAGAACCTGAGTGATTCGGCCGCCGTCCAGAGGCAGGCACGGAACAAGATTGATCACACTCCACATGAGATTCATAAACAGGAGCCAGAAGATCGAGTAACCGATCACGTGATCACTGGACAGCATCTCTCGGTGATCCAGCCTGAGGTACAGAAAAACAAGATAGGTCATGCCGAACAGTGCAAGCCCCGCGCCGGGGCCTGCGGCGGAAACACGAACGTTCTTCCATGTCGAAAACCGGGTTGCTGTGGCATACCCTCCCAGAAAATAGAGAACAATCTCCGACGGATAGCCATAGCGCCGTGACATCAACGCATGACCGAATTCGTGCACGAGAACTGAAATCAGGACACACAGAACCCCGATGAAAACGCGGGCCGGATCATCGCCGTCCCACACGAGCCATGCGGATGACAGCCAGAAAACGGGGTGAATTCTGACGGGCACCCCCAATAATTCAAAACGGAGGTCAAATTCCGTTTCGCCAGCCTGACCAAACATTCCCTGATCCTTCTGTCCCTGGCTTCGTTTATACTGACGATCTACTGGTCGCGGGTTTGAAGTTCGCCGCAACTTACAACAGAACGCAGGATTCACCTTCAGGGCGTATCTCGTTTTTTCCGGACATTTCTGCAGTCGACCAAATCATAGGCCATTGATAAGGCGAATGCAGCGTTGCCGACGCTCGATTATCCGGACTTCTGGCCATGGGTTTCGGGAACAGCTAAAGTTCACCCGGCGAAGCGTGGTAAACAGGCGTCTCAGAATTCCGGATCTTCTTGAACATCAGATTGGCGGGTCGTCGCCGGATTGCAGTGAATTTGTGGGTGGATTGTTTCGAGCACTGATGAATCTTCCGCTGTTCAAGTCAGCACTGCGCCCGGTGACTCGAGTGATCGTCGGCGTGATTGCGATTCCGGTGTTTCGCTTCATTATGCGCCGCGTGTTTCGTCTGCAGGATCTTGATGACGAACTCGAAAAGGATCTGGAACAGTGGTTTCGCGGAGCACTTCTGTTGTTGGCGGCGTCTGCCAATATGGAGCATCTCCTGTTTGGCTGGACCGAGAAGCTGGAATGGATGGATCGCGCTGACTGGCTGACGATGGGGCTTCGTTTGATGCTGGCGATTGGCGTGATTGAAGCCATGCCGGATCAGGAACTGTTTGCCGTCATCCATCCCGGGCCACCAAAGATCAAGCCGGGCCGCAGTGCTCTGGTTGAATTCTGGCGGAAGAAATGGGCCTTCCTCAAGGGCTTCGCCTGTCAGCATCTCAACCGATCTTCACCGGTGCTGGCAATGATGACGGCCATCGTGGGGGGGCAGCTGTTGTCTCTGACCGATGTTGAGCACACCAAACTCAGCCGCACCGGACTGGTTAACTGGAGTTACTGTCAGCAGTTGGGGGCGATCAGTCCGGCTCAGATTCTGATTGGTGCGGAGATTGGAGCCCACGCAGCGCCGGAAGCGACGTTTCACATGATGGAGATTGCCAAGCTCAGCAGTGATTTTCGACGCCACAAGGAACGCTGGCTGGTTGGGTGGTGCTGCTATCTGATGGCGATTACTCAGTATCTCATTATCGGGTTGGTCACATCGCGCGACCGAGCCATGGATGTTCTGTCGGAGTTCGATCGGGCCGTTCAGCAGCGCCGTAAAGAACTGGTCGAAGAGTTTCGAATCGAAGAAACAGCAGTCGGTGAACAACCGAACGGCGTTCCTCACGATGAATCAAAGCCGTCTACGTCGACGGACGCGACGACACAGAAGGATTCTCCCAAAGCCATTGAGGAGATTACTCCTGCCAGGGACGTCAGCAATGGCTCAGGATCGGTCGGCGAGCCGAACTGATGAGCGCTGGAATGTTGACTAATCCGACATTGCACGATGACGCAGCTCGTTTTTTTCAGCAAAGCTGCTGTCAGTTCACGCAAATGTCAGATAGGTGAACAATCCGGTCTGATAAGCGGCGATCGAGCCTGTGACGGGCATGGTCTTTCGGCTGCCAACGCGCCGAAAGCCCACAAGTGTGGACAGGACCACCAGAGTTCCTGCCAGTTTTGCCCGAACGAAGATACCAACCTGGCCGCCATCGAGTCGAATGAGCCAGCAACCCAGCGGATTCTGTTCCATGTGGTACATCACTTCGCTGTAGTGGATTGTCAGGTAGGTGTCATAGATGGATACACCCGCGATGACGAACAGAAGAATCAGAAAGATCTTTTTGCTGTTGTGGTAGTTCCGTTTCAACTGATGAACTGGCATGGCAGGAAACCTTTGGTACGTGTCGATCGTCTGGCTGTGATCAGCCGCCCTTCTCTGCCCCCTCCGCCTTCGTTCCGATGCAACCGTTATGCCGATTGGCTCCGGGCCACGTTGATTTCGCGTTAACATTCCGTGTTTCATCGCTCTCACCGCGCGGAAGTGCGTTTCCGGCCTGGGGGCATTCTTCAGTCATCGCAGACCATCACGACATACCGGACGTCGGTCATGCCGCGGCCATGGGCTCAGCTGCACAAGTCGCGGGCAGTTTTCCAGGCGAGCCTTTCGTAGAGTCCGTTTGAACTGTCTCCGGCGAGTCTGACGCTGGTGATGTCTGAGAAAACCGACGGTTGGAGCTTTTCGCTGAAACCGGTAAACTGTGCCGATTCAAGGCGTCTGTTTCTTCTGATAATCGTTGCTGCGCGATTGTCGTCCCGCGGAATGTTTCGTTGGCGTTTGGGCCGGAAACAGGATGTTCGCCCCGAATTGCTCTTCTGGATTGTTTGACAGACCGTCATGAGTTCTCGAATTCTGCAACTGGACCCTCACGTCGTGAATCGTATTGCGGCAGGTGAGGTCATTGAGCGGCCGGCCAGTGTCGTCAAGGAGCTGATGGAGAACAGCGTTGACGCCATGTCCACTCGAATCGAAGTCGATATCCTCACGGGTGGCACGGAGTTGATTCGGATCTCGGACAATGGCGAAGGAATGCATCCGGACGATCTGCTGCTGGCGGTCACCAGTCACGCCACCAGTAAAATTCGCAGCGATTCAGATCTTCAGCATGTGTCAACACTCGGCTTTCGAGGAGAAGCGCTGGCGTCGGTTGCGTCGGTCAGCCGTTTTCGCATTCGGACTCGTCGCGAAGGCATGACTGCCGGTCGAGAACTGGAGTGTGATGGTGGCTCTGTCGTTTTCAATCGAGAATGTGGCTGTCCTCAGGGAACCGTGATTGAGGTTCACAACCTGTTCTTCAACACCCCGGCCCGCAGGAAATTTCTGAAGAAGGCATCTACGGAATTCGGTCATATCAGTGAACAGTTTGCTCGCATTGCGCTGCCGAATCCAAACCTGCATCTTGTGCTTCGTCACAATGAAAAGCTTGTCTATGAAATGCCGGCGACCGCCAGCCAGAGCGAACGGATTCGTCGGTTCTTTGGTGGCGAAGTCAGTGACAAACTGATTCAGGTGGATTCAGAAACTCAGTCGGTGGACGGTCAGACCATCCGAGTCTGGGGCTATGTTGGTGAGCCGTCGCTGAGTCGTGGGACGCGCAAAGATCAGTATCTGTTCCTCAACGGGCGATGCATTCACGATCGAAGTCTTCAGCATGCGCTGGGTGAAGCTTACCGAGGCCTGTTGATGGTGGGGCGGTTCCCGGTTTCGTTTCTGTTTCTGGAGGTGCCGCCGAGTCTGGTGGACGTCAATGTGCATCCGACCAAGACAGAAGTTCGGTTTCAGGACAGCCAGTCACTTTATCGGCAGCTGCTTCATACTCTCCGCGACCGGTTCCTGAGCCTGGAGTTCTCGTCAGAACTGCAGGTGCCCGTCCGTCAGAAACCTTTGGAGACCGTTGCCGGAAATGATTCAGTACAGAAGGAACTGGATCTCTGGGCGGACAGATCGTCGCGACCGGTGTCCCCTGTCTTTTCATCATCGGCCACGGACATCAGTGCCGGAATCACAGAGTTACCTCGGGCAACGGGTTCCCTTGTTCGGCCCAATCTGAAGTCTGCTGTCTTTCGAGCTCCGGTACTCGATGCATTGCGACAGCCGGCGACCGATCCGTCAGAATCGATGACTGTAGAACAAACGAATGTGCCCGGGACGGCCGATCCTTCGTCTGCCGGTGCGGAATTGGAAATTGCCACACCAGATTCAGGAGTGACTCAGATCACTCCGGACGCTGTTGTCGCAGCAGAAGAGACTTCGCCTGCCGTCACCGAGGCCAAGGTTCTGTCGGATTTGACGTCCGGTGATTTCTGCAACGGGAACGAATTCCGTGCGTTTCAGATTCACGATTGTTATTTGGTCGTGGCAGGGGACGACGGACTGGAAGTCATTGATCAGCACGCGCTGCATGAACGAATTCTTTATGAACACCTCAGAAACCGCGTGCTGGGGGGCTCCATCGAGCGGCAGAAACTCCTGATTCCGGAAACGATCGATTGCAGCGCGGGTGAAGCGGCTGTCCTTGTCGAATATCAGGATCTGCTTTCAGAAATCGGATTCGAGATTCAGGAATTTGGGGGCACGACTATTCTGCTCAGCAGTCACCCGGTCATGCTGCCCCGAGGAAACTTCGTCAGGATTCTGCGCGATCTGGCGGAGCAGCTTCAGGAAACCGACGGGAAAACGTCTCGTCGTGACCTGCTGGATCGTATGCTGCACACAATGGCGTGTCGGGCGGCCATCAAGTCCGGGCAGCGACTGGCTCCGGAAGAAATGCAGGAACTTCTGAAGCAGCGACACCTGGTACATGATGCACATCACTGTCCTCACGGTCGACCCACCTCGTTGATACTCTCTCGTGGAACGCTGGACCGACAGTTTGGACGTCTGGGATAGAAGGTCTGTTTCGAAGTGTCCCGTCCAGTCGGACAGTGCCGGGAAAATTTCATGGCAATCGCAGCTGACACCACTGTTGTCCTGTGTATTCTGTGTGAATGCATCCGCGATGGGGCGTCGCACACATTTCGAATGGAAGACGACTGGAATTCGAAGCCGGACCGTGTTTGCTCGACAATCTGAATCGCAGGCTGCGTACGTTATTGGTAAGGCCTGCTGACATGCCGGTCGTTTTTCTCTGATTTCGATCTTCTTTTGATGCGTAAATTTTCCATTTTTCAGTGTCTCGTTGCAGTTGAGCCCATCCAGCGATGATTTGTGTCAGTATTGGTCGAAGCCGACATTCCGCGATGATTCAGGGGTTCCGGCAGCTCGTTCAGCAAGGGGCCGAACTTGTCGAGCTGCGAGTCGACTGGATTCAGCGCCGACCGGATATTGGGCGGCTGTTGCGCGAACGTCCGGTGCCTGTTGTGATTACGTGTCGTCGACTGCAGGACAAAGGCAAATGGTTTGGTACCGAAGAACAGCGACAGGCTGTGCTGCGGGAAGCCATTCTTGCTGAGGCTGACTACGTCGATATCGAAGAGGATATTGCCGCGTCGATCCCGAGATATGGCAGGTCAAAGAGAATTGTGAGCTATCACAATTTCGATGAGACACCTGCGGATCTTGAAGCAATCCATCAGCGAATGACCGCCTGTGATCCGGACATCGTGAAGATTGTGACGACTGCGTGTTCTGCGGCTGACAATTTCAGAATGTTGCAGCTTGTCAGAAACGCGACCGTTCCAACGGTTGGGTTCTGTATGGGTGAGACAGGAACAATCAGTCGGCTCCTGTGCGGTCGCTACGGGGCTCCCTTTACCTACGCAGCGGCAGATCGCACGGGACACACAGCACCGGGGCAGCTTTCATTCGCCGACATGAAGGATCTGTATCGCTACGACAATGTGACGGAAGCAACACGTTTGTTCGGCGTGATCGGCGATCCCATTGGTCACAGTCTGAGTCCGCTGCTGCACAACACTGCATTTAAGCAGATTGATTTTGACGGGCTGTACCTGCCGATTCGAATTCCCGTCGGAAATGTTCCGGAAGTGCTGCGAACGTACCAGGAGTTGGGGCTGGAAGGTGTCAGTGTCACAATTCCGCATAAACATGCGGCGCTGGAGTTCGCTGATGTTCCCGACGATCAGTCTCAGAAGATCGGAGCGGCCAATACATTGGTCCATAAAGACGGCATCTGGCACGCCACGAATACCGATTTCACGGCGATCATTGAGACTCTGAAGTCCGCGTTGGCTGCTGCGAACCGATCTGAAGACCTGGCCGGGAAGAAGGTCATGATCCTGGGCGCCGGAGGTGTTGCTCGCGCTGCTGTTGCCGCGATGGTTCAGGAGAAGACCGAAGTTCTGATTTCCAATCGATCGGCGGACCGAGCAACTGCGTTGGCTGCTGAGTTCGGTTGTGGAACGATTCCCTGGGATTCGCGAGGCAGTGTTGAGTGTTCGATTCTGATCAATGGAACATCTGTGGGGATGCATCCTGGTGTGCAGGAAACGCCATTCGATGAGCAGTGGTTGCGATCCGAAATGCTTGTGTTTGACACGGTCTATGTTCCGGAGAATACAAGACTTCTTCAGGAGGCACGAGCCGTCGGTTGTCCGACCGCCGGGGGGATGGAGATGTTTGTGCGGCAGGCTGCTGTTCAGTTTCAGCTGTTCACGGGGCACGACCCCGGAATTTCTGAAATGACGGCCACGCTCCGACAGGCTCTGCAGGAAAGAACCCCGGGAGCCTGACGTGGCGGTCGACCGCGGGGATATCCGAAGTCAGAGATCGAAGTTGATTTCCCGTGTTCGGGTGGAATCCACAATGGCGAAGGCCATCAAATTCTGTGGCCGTCTAAGCGAGGCATCTGCGGAGCTGATTTGGCCGCAACCGGGCCTGCGAGTCTGATCGAAGACATAGGGACGGCCTGTTCGTGCTCATCAACGATAGGTTGACTGTGAGTGAAGGAATGACAATTACACTGATCGGGTATCGTGGTTGTGGCAAATCAACCGTCGGACAGCTGTTGGCAAGTCGACTCGGCTGGCCCTGCGTCGACAGCGATGATGTCATCGAGCAGGAGACGGGGCTTACAATCAGTCAGATCTTCGCAACATGTGGTGAATCCGGTTTTCGGGAGAAGGAAACCGATGTGCTGCACGAATTGTTGAAACGAAATCAGACTGTCGTCGCTGCCGGTGGAGGTGCGGTGCTGTCGGAACGAAACCGGCGAATGATGAAAGACGCCGGCCCCGTTGTGTGGCTTCAGGCCAGCCCGGAAAATCTGGCTGCCCGTATCGAACAGGATCAGAATTCGGCGACTCGCCGTCCCAGTCTGACCGGGAAATCCATTACGGATGAGGTCCGGGATGTTCTGCTGCAGCGGCTTCCCTGTTATGCGGATGCGGCGACATTAACTGTTGACGTTGATTTCGGGACTCCGGAAGAGATCGCTGAAGGTATCTTTCGCGAGCTGAACCTGACCAGGGGGCAGTCGGCGTCATGAGCATTTCTCTGTGCATGGTGCTGGTGGCGATGTTCGTGACAGGGGCCTTCGTTGGCCGATTTCTGGCGGCCTGTGCTGTTCGATTTCCCGACCACGAATCTTTGACGGATCAGATTCTGGCTCTTCGGCGTCCGTGGGGTGTGTGTGCGCGCTGTCAAACCGTGGTTTCTGGTCTTCAAACGGTTCCGATTCTGGGCTGGTTCCTTCAAAGGCGTTGCCCGACATGTGACCGCAGACTATCGCTGGAGTACCCCTTCATTGAGTTCGCGACGGCCTGTCTGTTTGCGGCTTTGTACTATGCTGAAATTCCCTCAGGATTATCGATTCCAGCAGTCAACGGACTGACGTCTGTCGAAGGTCCACGCGGACCCGAAGTGATTACGACACTGTTTTCCCCATTGGTCTGGCTTCATCTGCGTCTGGTTGTTCATCTGATGATGATCTGTGGTCTGGTTGTTGCAACGGCGATTGATCGTCGCCTCAGAATCATTCCTGACGGTTGCACCGTGCCAGTAATGGTGATTGCTGTGATCGCTTCGGGTTGTATTGGGCAGTTGTACACGGTGCCCCTCTGGTTTCAGGATGCCAGCACGGTACGCATTCTGAAGCCGGTCATGCCCGCATTTCTGCAGCCACTGTTTATTCCCTGGGACCCGACAGACTTCATTCAGGCATTTCCGAGACTGCACGGATGGCTGGTTAGTCTGTTGGGCCTGATCGCCGGAGCGGGATCAGTCTGGATTGTTCGCCAGATCGGATTTCTTGTTCTGAGACAGGAAGCGATGGGCTTTGGCGATGTCGTGCTGATGGCAATGATCGGCTCTGTGCTTGGCTGGCAGCCCGTTTTGACGGTGTTCATTCTGGCCCCAGCGCTGGCGATCTTTGCCGCAGTCGTCAATTGGGTGGCTCATCGTGATAACGAGATTCCCTATGGGCCGTTTCTGAGCGCGGCGACCATTATCCTGCTGCTGACATGGTCTCATACCTGGCCCATGGCAAAACGTTTCTTTGATATGGGGCCTTTTCTTGCGGTGATGGTTGTCTTCATGATGCTGTTGCTCGTCACTTCGCTGCAGCTCGTTCAACTAATAAAACGGCTGTTGGGATTCAGAAGTTCAATGGTGCAGGATCACGCCGGCTGGACTTCAGCTGATCATTTGAGCTACTACAACAGTGAACGTCCCGACGAACAGACAAACCAATGGCCTCGGGAAATGAGTTCGATTTGTCGTTCTGGTCGCGGGCTGCAGCGGGAATATGAATGGCGTCGGCAATCCTGACGATGAATCCCAACCAGGCCGGTTGACAGACTCGGGCATGAGCGTTCACGATGGACGCAACGGCAGACCGGAATCTCTCGGCTCGTCGGTATTTGTTGCCTGCTCCGCAATCAGGGTCTGTCGACGGACACTGCAATTCCTTGACGCCGGAGACCTTCCGTCGATCAGCCGGAGTTTGGCCGGGCACAGGGCGGCGCGTCACAACTGGCGAAGTTCACGACACCAATTTTTTGGTTGATTTCCAAGGGTTTTCGTACCCGATGTGTCTCAAGTTTGACAGATTTCGGACCATCGCGTGCAGTTGGATCTGGATTTGTGCCGCAGGTGCGGAAAACGTGATAACGTACGGACCAGGGCGATTTCACGGGCGATCATCAGCAAAGGCAACATTTACGGCCGTCCGGTATCCTGTTGGAAAGCGTGTTCAATCCACAGCTCAGTTTCGTTGCAGTGATGGATCGCATTCCGTCGCGGAATCTGTCGGGAAGACCAGGAAGACTCATGTCAGAAGCACAGCAGGCTGCACCATCTGAAGATGTCAGGAAGATCTGGGTAGGCTTTGATCTTGGGGGCACCAAGATGATGGCCGTGGTGTTCGACGAAAAATTCGAAGTTCTGGGTCGCAAACGCCGTAGAACTCGGGAAAAGAACACCAAAGAGGTTTCACTGCGGCGATTGACGGAAACCATTCAGCTGGCACTGGAAGACGCGAAGGTCGATCCGGCCGGACTCCAGGGAATTGGTGCCGGTTGTCCCGGACCATTGGATCTGAAGCGGGGCGTGATACTGGAAGCTCCCAATCTTGGCTGGAAGGATGTTCCACTGCGCGATCATCTTTCTTCTGAGTTCAAGTGCCCGGCAGAAATCTGCAATGACGTTGATGGCGGCGTGTATGGAGAGTACGTTCGCGGGGCTGGCCGCGGAGCTCGCTGTGTCCTGGGCGTCTTCCCCGGAACGGGCATCGGTGGTGGTTGCGTCTATGAAGGCCGAATCTTTCACGGCAGCCGCTCTTCATGCATGGAGGTCGGTTTTCTGCAGATGGCGACTGAAGGACCTGCAGCCGGAGTTGGCCCCGTTGGCACATTGGAGGGACTGGCCAGTCGGCTGGCCATTTCCGGTGAGGCTGCCAAAGCGGTGTTCCGAGGCAAAGCTCCCAAACTAGCGGCACTGGCCGGTACGGATATCGGCAGCATTCGCAGCGGTACACTGAGCAAGGCGATTGAGGGCGGCGACACGGTGATCGAAGAAATTGTCCGGCGTGGCGCGGAACAGGTTGGACGCGGGATCGGATCGCTGGTCAATATTCTGGCGCCGGATATTGTTGTCCTTGGCGGTGGACTGGTTGAAGCGATGCCGAAGCTTTATGTCGCTGAAGTTCAGAAGGGCATCAAGCGGAACGTTCTGCCATCACTGAAAGACTGCTTCCAACTGAAGGTTGCTGAGCTCGGAGACTATTCAACGGCCATCGGGGCCGCGGCATGGGTTCGTCAGAAGCAGTCGTCCAGCTGAGTCTGCAAACCGTCTTTCGTGAATTAAACTGGTTCACAGTGGTACTGGATGCTTAGTTCATTCAGTTGAGATGAGTCTCAGTGGCAGTGGAGAGTCCGGTTTTTAAGGGTGTCAGGTTTCATGAATGGTCGTGCGTCACAGAATGCCGAAGCTGCGCCCGGTTCGGAAAAAACACGACCGGTGAATGCTGTCTTTCCAATGGCGGTGATTGAACTCGGAACATCTTCCATTCGCATGGCGATCGGCGAAACGGATGGGGTATCGGGCGTACGCATGCTCGAACAGCTGGTGCGAGGCGTCAGTCTGGGCAAGGATACGTTCACACGTCGTGAGATTCAGCGTGATACCTTGCAGCAGTGTGTCACAGTTCTCAAGAGCTACCGCCGCAAGCTGGAAGAATATCAGTGCAGTGATCCAAAGCATATTCGGGTTGTGGCTACCAGTGCCGTGCGAGAAGCAGCCAACCGGATGGACTTTCTCGACCGCGTGTACACATCAACCGGCTTTGCGGTGGAACCGATCGATGATGCGGAAATTGCTCGTCTGACTTATCTCGGAATTCGTCCGCTTCTGGAGCGAGAATCCGATCTGCGCGACGCGACAACGTTGATGATGGAAGTCGGAGGCGGCAACACAGAAATACTGCTGCTTAGGGGCCGAAACATCATGCACTCGCAGTCGTACCGGCTTGGATCTCTGCGGATGCAGCAAATGATTCGCCAGTATCAGGCGGCTCGCGAGCAGTCTGTGAACATCATGCACGGTCAGATTGACCGAACTCTTGAACAGATGCGGGACGTGATTCCTCAGCACGGAGAGATCGAGCTGCTGGCACTGGGCAGTGATGTTCGTTTTGTGGCCAGTGCGCTGCAGCTGGATGTGTCCGGTGGAAATATGGTTCGAGTGCCATTGCGGCAGCTGCATCGCATGACCACCGGGCTGGCCGGAATGACGGTTGAACAGATCATGAGGCGTCATCATCTGGAGCTGTCTCATGCTGAGACACTCGTGCCGGCATTATTGGCTTATGTGCGAATGGCACAGTTTCTGGGTACTCAGCATATACTGGTGACTGGTTTCAATCTGCGTGATGCGTTGCTGCAGGGGATGCTGCAGTCTGCGGACTGGTCGGAAGATTTTCGAGAACAGATTTTTCGTTCGGCGGAGGAACTGGCGAGAAAATTCCACATCGACCTGGACCATTCTCGGCATGTGGCGAGGCTGTGTCGCCAGATTTTTCAGGCGTTGCAGAGCGAACACAAGCTGGATGTGAGATGTGAAACGATTCTTTACGTGGCTGCACTGCTGCACGAAGCCGGGCTGTTCGTGAGTGCGTCCAGTTACCACAAGCATTCTCACTATCTCATCAGCAACAGTGAGATCTTTGGCCTGAATTCACTGGACCACAAACTCACCGCGCTGGTGGCGCGATATCACCGGCGTGCAACTCCGAAGGCCAGTCATGAACCTTTTGCCGAACTCGATCGGGACAGCCGGGTCGTGTTGTCCAGACTGGCATCCATTCTTCGCCTGGGGATCAGTCTGGCACATTCAAGGACTCAACGAATTCGCTCTCTGGAGTGCACCGTCGAACGCAATCGGCTGGTCGTTCGACCGATCGGTCCAACCGGAGATCTTTCAATGGAACAACTGGAGCTGCGGCAGAATTCGGCCATGTTTCAGGATGTGTTTGGGATGACGGTGTTGTTGCGGGAACACAGTTTTTAAGTCGTTTGGTTCTACGGAACCAGGGCGGTCAGGAGTCTGAAACGGAGGAATGGAATGCTCCGGCGATTCAGGCTGTTGGCGTGCGGCGCTGTGCCGTCATGGAAAAGTCAGGGCGGGTGGTGTCCGTAGATTTCACCGTTTACAGAAAAATTACGCACTGCTGCCCGTGTTTTCTGAGTATTCGAGAGGCGTGCAGATTCTTCGGGTTGTCGTTTTCAGCAGATCATTGAGTAGTTAGTGAGCGTTATGTCTTCTGACGTGGAACTGTTTTTGAATCGCGAGTTGAGCTGGCTGGAATTCAATCAGCGTGTGCTGGATGAGGCTGCTGATGCGTCCGTGCCTCTTCTGGAACGCCTGAGATTTCTGTCGATTGCCGCCAACAATCTGGATGAATTCTTCATGGTTCGTGTGGGCAGTCTGCGAACTGCTATTCGCCGAAGTGATCCCGGAGTCGATCCGTCCGGCATGACGGCTTCCGAACAGCTGGAAGCCGTCTGTGTTCGAGTTCAGCAGATGGTGGAACAGCAGTATCGAATCTTTCTGGATCGAATTGAACCTGAACTGGTGGGGATTGGCATTCGGCGACGCCATGTGACGGAGTTGACGGAACAGCAGTCTCAATTTGTCGAACAGGTATTCGAAGAACAGGTGAGCGCGATTCTGGCTCCCATTGCTGTGCATAATCCGGAGATGTTTCCGCTGCTGAGCGGTCGGACAATTAATGTTGCTGTTCAGCTGGCACCTGTTGAACCGGATGGGGATTACCGTTATGCCGTAATTCCTTTCGGGCGTTCAGAACTGCGGTTCATCACCCTGCCCTCCGAACGAGGATATGAATTTGTTTTGGGGGAAGATGTGATCGCAATGCTGGTGCAGCGGTTCTTTCCTGGCGAGGAGATTGTCTCGACAGTTCCGTTTCGCATTACTCGAAATGCTGATCTGGGCGTTCGAGAGGACGACGGCATCGATTTGCTGGCTGAGATGGAAGACGTCCTTGATGAACGCAAAGACAGCTTCTGCGTGCGGCTGGAAATCGCAGACCAGGTGACGGTTCCCATGCTGGCGTTTCTGAAGCGGTTGCTGAAACTGCGAAATCGGGACGTCTATGTTCTGCCGGGGCCGGCGGGGCTTGGGGATCTTGTGCGGCTGGTGGACCTGCCGGGATGCGATCAGCATGTCTATCCTCGATGGAAGCCGTGTCTGGCACCAGGGATTGATCCGTCGCAGTCCATTTTTGATGAGATCCGAGCTGGTGACCAGTTGATCTATCACCCCTATGAATCTTTTGAGCCGGTTCTGCGGCTGATTCAGGAGGCTGCAGGAGATCCCGATGTTGTGGCAATTAAACAGACGCTTTATCGCACCAGTCGAAACAGTCCGATTGTTGCCTCATTGATGTCTGCTGCGGAGAAGGGAAAGAATGTCACAGTCATCGTGGAACTTAAAGCACGTTTTGATGAAGCCCGCAATATTGAATGGGCCAAACAGATGGAACTGGCTGGTGTTCAGGTTATCTACGGCGTGCGCAATCTGAAGACACATGCGAAGACCTGTGTTGTCGTCCGACGCGAGCCGCAGGGGTTTCAGAGATACTGTCACTTCGGGACCGGCAACTACAACGAGGTTACAGCCGGTTTGTACACAGACATCAGCTATTTAACCTCAAAAGAAGAGCTGGGGAATGACGCAATCGCCTGGTTCAATGCCACAACGGGCTATTCTCAGGTTCAACAGTTCGAATGGATCGATTCCGCGCCGATCGGTCTCAGGGAAAAGCTGTTGGAACTGATTCACTTCGAAGCGGAGCGATGTCGCAACAATGCCGAAGGTGCCATCACGGCAAAAATTAACTCGCTTGTCGACCCGGAGATTATCCG
>JAGQPY010000319.1 GCA_020426485.1 Planctomycetaceae bacterium | reverse complement strand
GTGACGGACAATTTCGGGCGTTTTCGAGTCCAGCCGGTTTCAGGAGAAGCCTTCTATGAAGACTCACTTCTGGAAGCGATCTCGCGAGCGACATCGGGCGATGAGATTCTGTTGCAGTTCAATGATGTGGAAAACGTGCCACCGCTGCCGCGTCTGGGATACCCGGGTTCCGAAAATGTGACTCTGCGAGCCGCTCCCGGCTTTCGTCCGGTCCTTCGATTTCAGGGTGGAGAAAATCGCAGCAGCGCACCGGGACGGCTGTTTCATCTGGGTGGCAGTCTGAACCTGCGCATCATCGGTGTCGATCTGCAGATTGTGGTGCGCAATGAAGTCATTTCGGATCAGTGGGTGATGTTCGAATGCAGTGGTCCCAACCGCATTGATCTGCAGGACTGCACCATCGAAGTGCAGAATCCATCGCGACGTCCGGCGGCCGTGATTCGGCTGGTGGATTCAAAAATTGAAGAGACTCGAAAAGAAGAACTCAGCATTCGGTTGCGAAATGTGTCCGTACGCGGCGCGGCCGATCTGATGCTGATTGCCGGTCAGCCGACAGGTCGATTTCGTGCGGAACACTGCATGTTTGCTCTGGACGGATCGCTGCTCAACAGCGTGGGTGCGGAAGCCACTCAGGGAGCCGGGCTGCTGGATTGTGAACTGGTTCATACGACGGTCCTGTCGGCTCGCCCCGTCATTCAGATGGCAGACAGCGAAACCGTCGATGGCAGTATGCCGCTTCGCATTCTGCCGGTTCTGAAAGTGCAGAGTAAGTCGTGCGTCTACGCGTCACTGGCACCCGGAGGAACGATGGTGAAAAGTCTGGGAAATGCATTTCCCGAGGAACTGGAAGAACTACTGGTCTGGAATGGCAGCCACAACCTTTATTATCAGTTTGCGGTCTACTGGAAGCTGGAAGGTGGTGGTTTTGAAGTCAATTCGCAGTCCCTGATCTTTGAAGACTGGGTCGATCGCTGGAATCGTGTGTCATCAACATCGGAACATGATGCTCGTGAACTTCCGGATGACGCATGGGAATCGCCCGATCTGATTAACAGTACGTCGCGTTCCGAAATCGTGTCGATCGAACCGACGGAGCTGACGCTCAATCGAGCGGCATTCTTTTCGCCGAATGCCTCGTTTCGACCCGACGAAGACGGGTTGATCCCCGGTGCTGATGTTTCGGAAATCCGCAGCTTTCCGGGCAGGAAAGCTCTGGTGGTGACTCCCGTCGCCTCGTCGGAAGCAGATGAACCCGATTAATCACGATTCCCTGGTAATGGACGGCCTCCGGATCTTGCTGTGACTGCAGTCACTTGACCCAAAGCTCTGCCTCTGAGAATTTTCTGAACGCCTGCCATGTCCTGCGTGTCCTGATGAGCAGAAGAAGGCACGCTGCCGCGACGGCAGGCGATTGCTTTTTGAGGTCGAGAATTCGAACGTGTCGCCAAAGCCTGGCGGAGACTTGATGACCAAGAGTCGCAGAAACAACAAGTCCGAGGGAAAGCGTGGCCGCAAGGTCCGCGTTGACCTGCGCCGTAACAAGCAGACTCGAACCCGCGATCAGAATCTGACACACGATCTGCTGAATAACGCGGCAGCCGCAGAAGACCTGCATCAGGGGGAACGATTCAGCGGAAAGGGATCGTTGACTCGCCGTCGCACGGTTGTCAGTGCGGAAACTCACGGTGATCAGGTTCTGCGTTCGATTGATGCCACCGGACTGCTGGAAGGACGAGTCACCAGTTTTATCGGACTCAACTGCCAGGTGCAGGCCGTTCATGACGGGCGAGTTTACGAATGCACGATTCGTGGTGTCCTCAGAACGCTCGCGCGAGACAGCAGAAATGTCGTGATCACGGGTGATCGTGTGCTCTTTCGTCAGGAAGGGGACGCCTATCAGGGCGTGATTGAACGCGTGGAACCTCGCAGCAGCGTTCTTTCCCGCAACAGTCAGGGAAAAGAACACGTCATCGTCGCTAACATTGACCAGGTGCTGATTGTTGCATCCGCGGCGGACCCCGAACTGAAACCCAATCTGATTGATCGCTATCTGGTGATGACGGAACGGCACGGTCTGGATGCCGTCATCTGTATCAACAAGACTGATCTCGGCGATCCGGTGCAGCTTCAGAAAACGGCTGCCATCTATGCCGAAATCGGATACAAGATCGTTCTGACCAGTGTTCCGAATCAGCAGGGACTGGGACAACTGCGGGAACTGCTTCACGGACGACAGACCGGGGTCAGTGGTCAAAGCGGTGTCGGAAAGTCATCTCTGCTGAATGCCGTCGATCCCGCTTTGAATCTGGACACATCGGATGTCAGCGATGCCAGCAGCAAAGGACGTCATACAACTCGGCGAGCACGACTGGTTCCTCTGACCGACGGTGGCTGGGTGACGGACACTCCCGGTATTCGGCAGTTTGAACTGTGGGGAGTTCCGCTGGAAGAACTCGATGGCTGTTTCATCGAATTCCGTGCTTTCGTTCCCTACTGTCGATTTCCCGACTGCAGTCATACCCACGAAGAACAGTGCGGCGTTCGCGATGCCGTTCAGGCCGGTTTGCTGGCCCCGGAACGCTACCAAAGCTATCTGCGCATTCGAGAAGAAGACATTTACGTGTGGAAAAATCCGGCTCGCGGCCAGGGCACTTCCAACTGATCCGTCCGCACATATGCCCCCAGTGCCGCTGAATACGCTCATACCGCATTCCGTAAACATCGTCTTTTCACTGCGCACACAGAATATGGCCGGAGTCTGCTCACGGCTCGGCTGGATTGCTCTGACCAAATGGTTCACTAAACTTCTCCGTGAAACGACGGAAGAAGTCGCTGTGTTAGAGGCGGGTATTCGGGCTTCGATGAGTGCTCGATGCTGGCGGCAAATCATGACACTGCGGTGACCACAGCCGAATTCCGGCTCCGTCATGAACGTGGATGTCGCGGGAATGTCCTGTTGAGTTCAACCTGTCACAACGGAACACCAGCGAGTCTCACGAGTGTCGTTTGGTTCAGGGGATAGAGAAACGTGTCTGACATTGATGTGTACAAGCAATGGCTGGGAATTCCGGAAGGCGATCGACCACCGGACTACTACACACTCCTGCGCGTTGTGCAGTTTGAAGACAACGCGGACAAGATTCAGAACAATTACCGCAAGCTGAACGCCCACGTGCGAAAGTATGCCACGGGGCAGTATCTGAAGCAGTCACAGGATCTGCTGAACGAACTGGCCAAGGCCATGCTGTGCCTGACAAACCCTGATTCCAAACGCGAATACGACGAAGGACTGGGACGTGAATTCAGTGACGATTCCGGAGACGAACCACGCACGGTTCTTGAATATCTGGTCGCCCACGATGTCATCAAACGTAATCAAACGGCGGAAATCGAACGCTTCGCCGATGCCCGAGGAATTTCCGTCCGCGACGCGGTTGTTCAGATGAAGCTGGCCAAAGCGGAACAGGCGACACGCGGATTGGCGGTGGAACTGCGACTGGCGTACATCGACCTGGATGACATGCTGCCCGAAGATGACGTGCTGGACCGGCTGCCTCGACAGGTGGTCAAGCGGCATACCTGCCTTCCGCTGTTCGAAGATCGCGGACGACTGATGGTCGCCTGCGTCGACGAACCGGAACATTCGCTGGAAGATGAAATCCGACTGCGATTCGGAATCCCCATGCAGCCCGTTCTGGCTCTCCCGCGCAGTATTCAGCAGGCCATTGCCAAATACTACGCACCCGGCGTTCGTGATGAAGCCGTCACCGACGCACCAGCCCCCGCAAAAGGCAAAGCTGCAGGCACATCAGCGCCGGCTCCAAAGAAGCAGAAAAAAGCGGCCGCAGGTCCGCTCAGCGACGAAGAAAAGAGTCAGCGCAAGCAAATCAGCCTGATTATTATCTGCTGGTCACTGATCGGTACCGTCATGGGCATTCACCTGTCCGGTGCCATGGGAACCGTCGGCATGTTTGCGACCGGTGCCGTTGTTGCCGGTGTCGTGACCGGTATTCTGAAGGCCACTTATTGGAAGTAAGTCCGCATCGAAAACACCGCTGTGTGTGGATGATGACTGGTGTCGACGCAGCAAAGTACCATTCGGAACAGACAGACGTTCGATCGCGGTCGGCTGCGATGCCTGTGGGCCACGCGGCGGTCACAGGTTTTCGCGAATGTCGTTTCGCAGTCGCAGCGAATCTCGCGTGAAGTATGGCGCCTTCGGCGCTGGAGCCGATCCGTCGATCTTCAGACCACCGGCTTTCAGTTCACCGGCATTCAGATCGCCGGACGGTATTGCGGGGGCAGACAGGGACGGCGTTTCATCCAACAGCAATCGAACGACATCCTGCCGATAGAGAATTCCGCTCACCGCTCCCGACGGGTCAACCACGGGGACGACGGCGTGGCAGGATGACCGAAACAGGTGCAGAACGGATTTGAGTTCTGCCGTTTCGATCACAGATTCCGCGTGGCGGCACATGACCTGACTCACGGTCAGCGTACCCGCGCCGCTCATCAGCTGCCGAATGATGGCCGTTTCCGAAACAACGCCGCAAAGTCGGCCTTCGCTGTCCACGACAACCAGTGTCGCCTGACCGGATGTCAGAAAGGCCTCGGCTGCATCTCGAACGCTGATGTGTTCGCTGACCGCAGCTGCCTGACAGGGGCGCATGAGATTTGAAACCGGGAACTGCTGCATGGTGGGGAGCTTTCCAGCAGGGGACCTGAAAATTGAGCCTGGCCCGAGCGGCAAAACTGGTTTCTTTTTGCCACTCTGTCTGAAAGCTACTATCGAAAAACCGACTCCGGTGAATCTTCCGCGCAATCCGTTGCAGAACATCTGTTCTCTGTGGAAAAAAGAACCTCCTGTAATGCTGGTATCGGTTGTTCCGGAGTCACGCTCAAGACACAACGGAGCCTGATGATCGGTGGCACCGAATCGCCTTTTGCCACGCCGCATAATCCGAGGCTTTGGACTTCCCAATCGAATTTGGTCACAATCAGCGCGTTGAATCTGCTGGAATCACACCCGGTCGACCCACGGATTTACTCCGCAGGATCACGGAACATCTCACGCAACGGAGACGATGGTGGTGAAAACCCCGATTGAACTTCATCGCAACAACCGCATCGTCTCAGGACAGTACGAGCAACGCGACGGTGTGCGTTCGAATCCTGTTGTCACACCCAACCGCCCGAATGGAATCAATCCGTCTTCATTTGTCCCGAACGTCTTCAGCGTTCCTCGTGTTCCGACGCTGATCGCAGCTGCACTGGTGCTGTTCGCCTGGTCATCAGCGTGCTGCGCGGCAACGGTTGCAGAGTGTCAGGAAATGCTTCGAATCGGAAGCTATGAGGAGTGTCTGAAGGCAACGGCGGAATCGATTGAAGTTCGACTGTACGGCGAAGACTGGCCGTTGATGAAGGCTGCCGCAGAGTTTCAGCTGGGAAAATATCGCGAGGCAGATTCCACACTGGATGCCGGTATTGAGCGTTATTCGTGGAGTGTCCGTCTTCGAGTTCAGTCGTGTGAAATCAATCGCATTCTGGGCGACCGCGAAAAGTCGCAGCGGCTGCTGAATGAAATTAATCAGTTAGTTGCAGGTGCTCCATGGCGATACACCGATGCGGATGATCTGGTGGCACTGGGGAAGGCCGCCATTCTGCTGGGAGCCGATCCGAAAGATGTGCTGGAAGGCTTCTTTGAACGAGCCATGAAGAATTACAAGAGTCGTTCGGACGGCTTCATCGCGGCCGCCCGACTGGCCATCGACAAAGGTGATTTCGCTTTGGCGGCAGAAATCATTCGACCGGCGGCTGGCAGTTTTCCCGATGACCCCGATGTACAGTTTCTGTTGTTCGAAGCCACCGCATCCGCAGACGCACAGGAATCCGGTGCAGCTCTGCAGAAGACGCTGGAAATTAATCCCAAATACAGTCCGGCTCTGCTGAAAGCCGCCATTCGACAAATTGACGCCGAAGATTATCCCGGCGCTGTGGAAACGCTGAACGAGATCCTGAAGTACAATCCGGCGCATCCGGAAGCTCATGCAATGCAGGCCGTGATTCACCATCTGCAGAATAGAACGGAAGACGAGAAAGCCAGTCGACAGCAGGCACTGCAGTTTTCTGACCAGTATCCGGTTGTCGACCACATCATCGGAACACAGTTGTCCAGAAAATATCGCTTTCTGGAAGGCAGTCGCTATCAGCAGGCGGCTTTGAAAATTGATCCCGATTTTATTCCCGCAAAGGTTCAGCTGGCTCAGGATCTTTTGCGACTGGGACAGGATCAGTCCGGATGGGAGCTTGCCGATCAGGCTCAGAAAGCTGATCGCTACGACACCGCTTTGTTCAATCTGATGCAGCTGAAGGGGACACTCGACGATTTTGAAACTCTGCAGACGGATCAGCTGATTGTTCGGATGAGCAAACCTGAAGCTCGTGTCTACGGAAAGCAGGTGCTGACTTTGCTGGAGAACGCCTTTAAAGACGTCACCGAACGTTACGGGTACACACCTTCCGCTCCTGTCATTGTGGAGATCTTCGATCGGAAAGAAGACTTTGCCGTTCGAACGTTCGGCATTCCGGATGTCGCCGGGTTTCTGGGTGTCTGTTTCGGAAACGTCATCACGGCCAACAGCCCTCTGTCACAGCGAGGAAGTCCGAACAACTTGGAATCCGTTCTGTGGCACGAATTCTGTCACGTCATCACACTGCAGATGACCGGAAATCGTATCCCGCGCTGGCTGAGTGAAGGCATTTCCGTTTATGAAG
>JAGQPY010000318.1 GCA_020426485.1 Planctomycetaceae bacterium | reverse complement strand
TCGTCAAACCTTCGAGCTGTTCCGAAAAGCTTCTTCGGCACGTCGAGGGCTCGAATATCCAGTCCACCGCGACCCGTTCGTCCTGAAGGGTTGACCCATTTGTTGAATGCTCGCGCCAGTCGCGTGATGCTGTCCAGCAGAATGAAAACGTCCTGTCCTTCTTCTGCCAGTCGCTTACCGCGTTCGATAATCAGCTGAGCAATTCGAACATGGCTTTCGACATCATTGTCCAGCGAAGACGCGATGACCTCCCCGTTGACATTGCGACTCATCTCCGTGACTTCTTCAGGACGTTCGTCGATCAACAGCACCATCAGGTGAATTTCCGGGTGGTTGATTGACACGGAATTAGCGATGTCCTGCAGCAACATCGTCTTCCCTGTTCGCGGAGGCGCGACCAGAAGTGCGCGCTGGCCTTTGCCGATTGGGCACAGCAAGTCCATCACTCGCATCGTGACGGGCTTCGCACCCACCTCAAGCTTGATCTGCTCAAACGGGTTAATTGCCGTCAGCTCATCAAAATGCTTGATCCCCTCATACTCCTCGGGAGTAAAGCCGTCGATCAGTTCGACATCCAGCAGGCGCGGCCCCTGATTTCTGGTCCCGGGACCGACCTGCCCTCGAATCAGGACGCCTTCCCGCAATCTGAATTTTTCCACCACTGAACTGGACACAAACGGATTAGCGTCCTCTGCGGCATAGTTCTTCTTCGGGTCCCGAAGGAAACCATAACCCTTTGGATGCAACTCCAGGACGCCTTCGAACGTACCTTCAACGGCCTCGCCGCCCGGCTGAACCTGACGACCTCGCCGCTGACTGGGTGCCGAACTGCGTCCCCGACCACGATCTCGGTCCCGATCGCGATCCCGCCGATCTCGAGAGCTATTGCGATCGCTGTGACGGCCTCGACCTCCACGACCACCAGACGGCGTCCCCGTATTCTCTCCACCTCGACCTTCCGACGGCTTTGCTCCTCCTCCGCCGCCTCCTCCCCCTCGACGGCGACGACGACGACGGCGGCGGGGACGGTCATCATCGTTGGAGTTTCGACGCCCGGAACCCTGCCCTTCGGACGACTGAGCGGCCCGTGGGGAACCGGCTGTCGATGAATCGTCATCTTCAAATCGCGACAATCGCGCTTCTTCCATCACAGAGGCGGTGTTATCCAGTTCACCATCCGCATGAACTCCATCGCCGAAGTTATCCGATGAAGCCTCATCGCTGTTTCGCCGGGGGGCACGCCTCCGCACCGTCCGACGACGTGGCGGACGCTCCGTTGAGTCTTCCGATGATGACTCGACACCTTCACCGAAGGAGTCATTGGCGGAAACATCCGACTCTTCTGCGGAAGACGCCGTTCTTCTGCGACCAATCCGCCGTCGAGCTGTACTGCGAGCTGTGGTGGATTCGGATTCGCTTTCCGCACTGCTGGAACTGCTTGTTGACATAGACAACCCTGAACGCCGCCTGACTGAAAGTAAATGGTGAGTGGGTGCAGCAGAGAAAGGCGGCGTGCCGATCTGCACAACACTGAGGTTGATCTGGCCTGATGTGATTTGAGTCCAATGTGCTGCCAACAGAAAATGGCAACAGACTCAGCGCAACAGAACCAAAACCGCTGAAACCTGCCAGGGTAAGAATGACCTGGAAGTGAGTAACCCTTGGTCGCGGGACTGGAAGGGACGTGTGCTTCGCGGAAATCCTTGCCGACGTGACCCGGCAACCGGATCTATGCCGACAGAAACACGCAAATCCCTGAAACAAACACTCTGACTGAGCCACCTGTGGAGAAAACCGAACAGCAGAACCTGCACGGAAACCGGAATTGAAGGCACCGGAAGAGCCTTAGGGGACGAACTCGTCAGCTGTTGGAGCTATCTGAAGTGGGTGAGCTCCATTGACTACGCATGATGCTGTACTTGAATGATGACAGGCGTTTGCTGCCAAAGGCACAGTTCATCTTTCGTAAGTATTAACGCATCTCTCCGCTGTGTCAATCGATCTCTTCAACAACTAAACCCACATTTTTCAACAGATTTGCAAATAATGCCGATCAAGCGATGGTGTTTGGCCGCAATCGGACACATGACGAAACGACATCTCGCACCGCCACGCTGGAGACACCAAATTTGACCGTTAGCCTCTCGACGGTTTCCGACGTCGCCGTTCAGCAACAAACAAATCCTTCAAATCCGTGCTCAGTGGAAGGCCAGGCGTGAAAACCGCCGCCCCATGATCCTCAACCTGCATCAGGCACGGTGAAACACCGCGCAGAACAAAGAGCGGGGTTAGTTGATGCTTCGCTGACCAAATTCATCGACTTTGATTGCGTGCCGGATACGTGAGTACTTCAGAGGGTTCTCTTTAAAAACGGATCGGTTTTCTTCCGTATCGAAGAGGAACAGCTTATTGTCAAAAAAGACACCATACGAAATGTGCCCGGAAACGGCCTTCTGATCCTGATACAGCACGATTGGGTCGCACCCAAGATTCTGCGGAGCGAACGCGGCGGGATCCTTCAAAAAAGTCTGACGTTCGGCTTCACCACTGAAGTGATAGGTAATCCCCCGATAGTCAGCTGTCAGATCATTTCTGCCGGAAATCCATTCCTTGTCTCGAAGAAGCTTCACAGGACAGAAACCATCCAGTCCAACCACAACCGCAGCCTGAGGCTTCAAAGGAATGACATTCCGTGTTCCTTTCGATGAAATCTCCTGCAACAGTCCCAGATAGCTCAACATCGACTTGAAGCCAACATTGATTGTTTCCGGCGCTTTCCCGGGGTAAACGACGACGTCTCGCGGAACTGTCGTTGCTCCGTACTGCCTCGCGATATCCGGATGCTGACCGACGTCAATTTCAACGGACGCAATTCCGTCCTGCAGCTTGTGCTGAACTTCCGGCTGAGAAAACACCTGCTGATTCATCTGCCGACAGGGTCCGCAGTAAGAAGCATGAAAGTGAATCAGCAGAGGAATCCCGTTGGCTTCCGCAGCAGCCTTCGCCTGATCGTAGGAACTGTACCATCCATCAGAGGCTGCGGTGCGTGAAGAGCAACTGGCCAGACAGACGACCGCTGTGATAAAGAAGGGCACGCGACAGTTCATGGACTGAGTTCCCGTAAATCCATTGACGGACAGGCGATTCCTGCACAAGGCTGGATGTGGATCATTGGAGCAACCGAAAAATCGACTGTCCCGCACAGTCTCGCCTGAAACGTGCGCAGCCATTGAGAGTTCGCTCCAGCCTTCTAATCCTATCGGACGTGAAACTGATTGTTTCTTCAATGATGAAACGGCGTACTTCGAAATTCGAGGACATTCCGTTGTCGGCAGCACGGTAAGATAAACCAGGCTGCTGACGGAAACTTTATCGACAGGAACGAGTTATTCCGCCGAACGTTCCCTGACGACTCCAACCTGAATGGCTCTCAGAAGCCCGGCGGCCTTGTGAAGAGTTTCTTCGTACTCCTCAGCAGGAACAGAATCGGACACGATTCCCCCACCGACAGGAAACTGGACCAAACCGTCGTTGAGCGTAAACGTTCGAATCAGAATACTGCTGTCGAGGTCGCCCTGCGGTCCAACATAAAACAGGTTCCCGCAATAAGCACCTCGCGGAACCCGCTCCAGTTCTGTGATAATCTCCATCGCTCGAATTTTGGGTGCCCCGGTCACAGAACCACCAGGAATTGTAGCGGCAAACAGATCCCAGATGTCGCAACCGTCCTGCAGTTCCCCCACAACTGTCGAAACCAGATGCTGCACCGTCTGAAAGACTTCAACCTCGCAGACGCCCGTCACGCGGACGGATCCGGGGCAACAAACCCGGGAAAGGTCATTGCGAAGCAGGTCTACAATCATAACGTTTTCGGCACGGTCTTTCTCACTGGCCGACAATTCGTCGGATGTGTAAAGATCAGCGATTGGCGACTGATGCCGACGACGCGTCCCCTTGATCGGTCGGGTCTCAACCAGAGTTCCCTGTTTTACTCGAAGGAATCGCTCCGGCGACGCACTCAATACTGAAAACTCGGGGGTCTGCAGAAACGCAGAAAACGGCGCGGGGTTGACTCGCCTTAACTGCTGATACAGTTCAAAGGCAGAATCGTCCCACGAAGCAACCAGCCGCTGAGAAAGATTGGCCTGAAAGATGTCTCCCGCCCGGATGTACTCAATCACCCGCGCGACTGCCGAGAGATAACTTTCGCGAGAGAACTCTGATCGCACACCGAAGCCGGGTGTGATGTCATGCCGACCGGTGTACTGCGAACCAGAAGATACGTCCGGCGGTACTGACTTCACTGGCGCCCGCCGGGACTTCGGTTGATCCGGTTCCGGCGATGTCTGAACGGCCGAGATTCTGTCCAGAATCCAGTTTGCTCTGTCGACCGATTCGCCTGCACGCCGTCCGTTCAGTGAAACGACATACGCATTCACTGTTTCGGCGATGTGATCCCAGACGAGAGCCCAGTCGTACAGCCCAGCCACGATGACGGGCGTCTGAAACAGATCCTGCCGGGCCTCCGGCAGCCGCTCAAAAGCATGGCCAAGCTCATAGGACAACAGGCCCGCAATACCTCCGATAAACGGAGGCAGATCAGACCTGTCCGGCCAAGGCAGCAGTTTCTGCCAGTCACGCATGACCTGAAACGGCTGGTCACCATAGCTGACCCGATCCAGCTGGAACGTTTCGACGGGAGCCGCTGTCAGAAAAGAGTATCGACAGTCGTTCGCGCGAATGCTTCCGGAACTGTCCAGCAGCAGTAAGTATGGTTCCTGCAGAAACGCTCTCACCGCGTCAGTAACGCTCAGAGATGCATCGAGTGGCAGAATTCGGACAGTCGGGTCCACGACGTTTCTGACTTCGCTCCGATTTGATGCGATTCCGCTGCGGCAGCCCGGCGGAACAGTCCCCTGCAGCACAACTTCACTTGACCATCAACCGTTCGGCAACAAGATCCTTCACATAACCGACCGTATCCTTCAGCGGAACTTTTCGGAAGTCGGCCTCGGATCTCAACTTGATTTCGGCAATTTCTTCCTGAAGCCCCTTGCCGCCGATGGTAATTCGAATGGGCAATCCGATCAGGTCCGCATCTTTAAACTTAAATCCCGGACGCTGATCGCGATCGTCCATCAACACGTCAATGCCGCTGCTGGTCAGCTCATCGTAAATCCGATTGGCGTGCGTCATGACTTCGTCATCTTTGACATTCAGCGGAATGACTTCGACGGAATAGGGCGCGACGGACATTGGCCATATGATGCCGTTTTCGTCATGACAGGTTTCCACAATCGCCGCCACAACACGAGTCACGCCGATGCCATAGCATCCCATAATGATCGGGTGCTTCTTTTCCTCACTGTCCAGATAACACGCATCCAGCGATTCGCTGTACTTGGTTCCCAGCTTGAACACATGCCCGACTTCAATGCCGTGAACGATCTCCAGAGACTTTCCACATTTCGGACACGGATCGCCGGCGGTGGCATTCCGCAGGTCAAATGTCTTCTCGGGAGCAAAGTGTGTGCCGGGGACTACGCCGGTCAGATGGACGTCCTTCTCATTGCCACCGGTGATGGCACTGGAAATCGTCATTACGTCATGATCAACAACCAACGTACACTTCAGGCCGACAGGACCTGCAAATCCCACCGGAGCTCCCGTGACTCTCTGAATGGTGGCCTCATCGGCCAGTGCGACTGAAGTCGCTCCTGTGGCTCGACGAATTTTCCCTTCATTCGCCTCGTGATCTCCACGAACCAGCACAGCAACGGGCTTTTCGTCTGCCAGATAGATCAAAGTCTTGATGAATGTTGCCGGATCGGCCTGCAGCATCCGACTGACTTCTTCAATGCTGCGTGCATTCGGAGTATCAACTCGCTTTGGTTCGGCCGCATCTGCCTTCGGAGCAGGAATGCTGCAGGAGCGCCCCGTGTCGGCACGCTCCTGATTCGCAGCATATCCGCAACCGGGACAGCGAACGACGAAGTCCTCTCCATTGTCCGCCGGTGCCATGAACTCATGTGAGGCATCGCCACCGATGGGCCCGCTCTCCGCTTCGACCGGAATATACTTCAGCCCACAACGTTCGAAGATACGGCAGTAGGCGTTGTACATCGAATCATAAGCATCGTTCAGCTGTTCCAGCGACGTTCCAAAGCTGTAGGCATCCTTCATCAGGAACTCGCTGGTGCGCAGGACACCAAAGCGAGGTCGCTCTTCGTTACGAAACTTGGTCTGAATCTGATACAGCGTCACGGGCAACTGTTTGTACGTCTTGATCTCGTGAGCCACCAGATCCGTGATCACTTCCTCGTGAGTCGGTCCCAGCGCGAAGTGCAGATTGCGATCGCCGCGTTTCGCGTGAAAGTTGAACAACACATTTCCAAAGGCGTCTTTTCGGCCTGTACGTTCAAAAAGGTCGATCGGTTGGAGTGCCGGCATGAACAGCTCTATCGCCCCTGACCGGTCCATTTCCTGCCGAACGATCTCCGCCACTTTGCGCACCACGCGATACCCCAGCGGCATGTATGTGTATGCACCGGCCATCAACTGACGAATCAGCCCGGCTCGCAGCATCAGCTGATGACTGGGGACTTCGGCATCAGAAGGAACTTCCTTCATGGTTGGAATAAACGTCTGGCTCCAGCGCATGGCTTGCTTTTGCTTTCACATTCCGGCGCGGCAGACTGAATCTTCCGACGCCGACAGTTCTTCTTTTGACAGGTATTAGCTACGCTTATTGCAGAACAAATGTTTCAGTTGAGTCAGGATTT
>JAGQPY010000317.1 GCA_020426485.1 Planctomycetaceae bacterium | reverse complement strand
CCCACCGATGTCGTCCGATCAGCCACCAACAGAACTCCGACGATCGTCGGTCTGGGAGTGGCTGGTCATTTTGGCCGTCAGTCTTCTGATCGTATGGGCAATTTTTTCCAGTACACCTCTGCAAAGCGCGAATGATCGGTCTCGCTGGTGTACGGTCTGGTCGCTGGTGGAACGCGGCACCTACCAGATTGACGAAATCGATGCCGTGCCGCAGTGGTCTACCATCGACAAAGTGCGTCATCGCGAATCGGACACTGATCCGTGGCATTTCTATTCGTCAAAACCGCCCATGCTGTCGACTCTGGTCGCCGGACTTTATTGGCTGCAGAAAGCGACATTCGGTTTCGATCTGGTCAGGCAGACCGAAACCACCACACGGTGGCTGCTGTTGTTTGTGAACGGGCTGCCAATGATGTTCGCGCTGATCGTTTTTCAGCGTTCGCTGCTGATGCTGACGGAATCCGTTCGAACGCGCGTCTTTCTGCTGGCGTGTCTGGGCGTCGGGTCGATGCTGACGCCTTATCTGACGACTCTGAATAATCATACGCCCGCTGCTGTCAGCCTGATCTTCTGTCTGGCCACGATGGTTGCTGTGTCCCGCAGGGATTCCTTCGAAGGTTCAATGGCCGGTTTCCCGGCGTTCTGCATTGGCCTGACGGCAGCGCTGACCTGTTGTTTCGAACTGCCCGCGGCCTTGTTTGGAATCTTCAGCTTTCTGTTTGTTGTGCGTCACACCGTCCTGCGCACCGGGCCAGCTGACTGGAAGGGGCTGTTGACGTATCTGGTGGGGGCGGCGATTCCGTTGGGCTTCTTCTTTGTCACCAACTGGATCTGTACCGGTGGCCTGAAGCCGTTTTATGCGTATTACGGAACAGAAAAGTATGTCTATGTTCACGAAGGCATTCCCAGCTACTGGTCGAATCCTCAGGGACTGGACGCGAACACTGAATCCACCGCCACTTACTTCTTTCACTGTGTGCTGGGGCATCACGGCTTGCTGTCGATGACTCCGATCTATTTGTTGACGCTAATCGGTTGGTGCATGGGCCTCCGACAGAATCGAAACACGTTTCCGGTCGTGGGCAGTGTGATCACCGTGGTCGTGCTGGCGTTCTATCTGTCCAGAACTCAAAACTACAACTACGGCGGAAATTCCGCCGCGCTCAGATGGATGTTGTGGATCATTCCTTTCTGGATTTACGGAATGCTGCCCGCCGTTGAAAAGTTGCTGCACCGCAGCTGGGGCATTGCGACAGCGATGGTTTTGCTGGGAGCTTCCGGCTATTCGTCGATGTATTCGCTGCACGATCCCTGGAAGCCGGGCTGGGTCTATCAGAAGATGGAACAGGCCGGCTGGATTGATTACCGCACAAGAATTCCCGACTTTCAGCCGCCACGGTATTCGGTGATTTCAACCGTCCCGGCCGAAGCTGACGTTTCGGTGATGTGGACCGAAGACTTCACGGGGCGTCGCCTTGTACTGACCACCGAAGCGGCGAGAACACAGGACGGTGAAACTCTGCTTCCGGTCCGCATGAGTCTGGATCAACAATCCTCATCTGATTCCTCGTCGACTCAACAGACGTTGGAGACGAGGTTGCTGATTCGACGGGAAGTCTTTCTGAAGGGAGCAGACGTGGCCGAGTGGCTGCGATTGGAAGCCGATGACGGTTCGCTCGCAGTGGCTTCGGAAACACTGATTCGTTTCTTCCGTGGATTGCCCGCTGCCCGCACTTACGCTTCAGCAAGTCCGCGTTACCTCAGTTACACGCGCACCAACGGCGAAAAATCGGCCGTCCGATGTGATCGTGGGGCCGCTCGGGTTCTGTTCGTGGAACGAACGGCCGGTCGCTGCTGGCAGCGTTGTGACGTGATGTACTGTGATGAACTGCCATTCGGAGTTGCTCGCTGGGGAATCTCGATCACTCGGGAGGACTCCGGTAAGGTCCTGCATCAGGAACGCTGGACCTGTCGAACTCTTCCCTGAAAATGGTCATCCGCAATCCCTGACCGACATCGGACGACGAAAGAAAGTCGTTCTCGATGTCAGCGCAGGCGATCCGGAAGTAAACCTCCAGCGGGATGGAATGACGTTTTCGCCGGATTCGTAAGAATCCGGATCGCTTCTGATGAAGTCCGAATTCTCACGAATTCGGCGACCGACGATCGCACCGATTCTCCCCGCGCGAAGAATAGCCGAATCAACCTGTCCTGCCTGGCAGGAATCAGCATTGAGTCAACTGTACTGAGACAAGACAACTGTATTGAGACAACTGTGATGGAATGGAATGAATTTCTAAATCAGCAGGTCGTGGTGGACGTGGAAGCGATGTACGTTTTCGTGGGCACACTGACCGCCGTTTCTGACAAATCGCTGACGCTCGAAAACGTTGACGTCCACGACCTGCGGGATTCCAAGACAACTCGCGAAGTCTACGTTCATGACAGCCGGATTCACGGAGTCCGTGCGAACCGGAAAAAAACGTTTGTCGCACGGGAACAGGTTGTCAGCCTCTCGCTGTTGAGCGACGTCATCGACTGAAGCGATCCCAGCGCGCTGGTGGATGGCCGACACGAATCAGAACCTGCCGCCTTGACGGCTGAAATCTGCCTCGTTTAATCCAGACGCCGGACGGTCAATGATGACGTGAATCGTAAGCCCCTGTCTCGCGTTTTCTGACGGATATGATTGCAGGGCAGGACCTTCACGATGCGATGAGCATCATCCGCGACGAATCTTCATTTGGTCAGTTTTCGCGTTTGCGTGAGTTTCCATACTGCGGTGTAATCCGGTGGTTGGGCGGTTCAGCTTTCTCCGATTCAGGATAGAGACATCTTCATGGCGGACCTGATCTGCCGTGGAGTGGCAGAACTCCGGAGTTGACATCGCCTGAGATTGCACAGGTTTTGGTCCGTTGTCCGGAGCTGTGTTTCGCAGCGGAGCTGCGGGAGCATTTAGCCTCAGGCTTCAGCCTGGGGTTGGAGCCGAAAACATGATCCATCAGCCGTGAAATGGCGACAGCGACGCTTTTTTCTGACAATACCAACACATTGCTGTCGCCGTTACACGGCTTTACATTCCCTTCCAACAGCTTGCCCCCAGGCTGAAGCCTGGGGCTAAATGCTGTCGCCTCTACGAGGCGAAATCACAACAAGAATTGTCCCACTGAATCCCGCGGCAATACCAGGTTTTTCACAACTCAGCGTCCGCCCACTCCGGGCAGCAAGCGGCGCCCTTCACGGGGTCTGCCCCTTTATCTGATCCTGCTCCGTCATTCTGATCACCTCTACGGTTGTGACTGAACGTTTTCGAACAACAGCAGCCGAATGTTCTCGCCGGGTGGCTGCCACTGTTCGGTCACGCTGGTCACAACGAATGGCTCTTCGACGGTGGTGCCGCGTTCCATCAGCACCAGAGTCAGGTTTTCTCCGTCGACGTCGGGGGGCAGAGCAGGCAGTGCGGTCAGGCCGTCAGACGTTGACGTCATCGCGACCAGAATGGCAGAGGTCGAGTCCTGTTTTGCCCCGGTCAGTCGAGCACACTGGTGATCGGGAAAGCTGACGACGACCTGCAGCTGTTCGAACCCGGAATCGGCCAGCTTCTTTTGAGCCGCTTTCAGACACTGGTCCCAGTCAATGGTGAGTTCGGGAATGATGGGCTTGGCGGCGACAAGTTCCGTGGATGCCGCGGTTTCTGTTTCTGCGGCGGGCGCCGTCACCACCCAGTCCAGATCGGGCAGAATGATGTTTTTGTCCAGCGTACTGGCCTGTTGCAGGTCTGCAAGTCCCGTTTCGCGGTGGCCGCTCTTCATTCGTGCCACTCCGCGGTTCATCCACGCTTTGGCGTACGATTCATCGATCGAAATGGCGTGAGTGAAGTCTGCTTCGGCCTGTTCCAGCTTTCCCTGTTCCAGATACACGTTGCCTCGCTGAAACCAGCATTCCACATCGTTGGGAGCGTGCTGCAGAGCGGCATTGTAATCACTGATCGCTTCATCAAACCGCTGCAGATCATGCAGACAAAGACCTCGATTGCGCAGGGCGAGAACATCGTCCGAGCGTCGTCGAATCAGTTCACCGAACTGGTCGGCTGCCTCCTGAAAACGATCCAGTGAAGCGAGCACCACGCCTTTGTTGTTCAATGCACCGGTGTGATCTGAATCCAGACTGAGACATTTGTTGTAGTCTTCCAGCGCTTTTTCGTAGAGATTCAGGGCCTGATAACTGACGCCTCGCTGGTAATACAGTTCCGCACGATCCCCAAGAGCGGATTCGGCCTTGTCGAACAGCGGAATCGCTTCTACGTGATTGCCACGTTCCGCAAGCAATCGACCGCGTTCAAAAACAACTTCCGGGTGGTCGGAATTGCCCTGACATCCGGAAGCGACGACGACCAGGCTGAACAGAAGGATGTGTTTCATGAATCTGAGTAATCTGTGGAACAGGATGGATGGCTGATGAACGGGCGTCGAGATTGGATTGTCGATCCGTCGTCTGAAACGCTGGATCAGCTTTGGGGAGAATCACCGGAAGGACGACCGAGCAACGCCTGCCACGGTTGGTTTCCGGCAGGGGCAGCATTCGGATCGGTTTCCCGATTTACCTCACCAAACATAACCGACTGCAGAGCGGCTCGTATGTTTTCCGGAGACGTCGGGTAGTGCAGAACTCGGGCTACCTGCGACAGATGCGGCAGTCGTCGATGCTGCAGCGGCGACAGCAGAGCGATGACCGGGAACTCCGAAAGGTCAACCAGGTCTTCGACCAGTGTCGCCAGTTCGTCGGACGACATCAGAATTCCGGAAACGATCACGGCACAGGGCTTCTGCTGCGTGGCGATGCTCAACGCATTTTCCGCACTGCTGACCGCTCGACAGGGAATATCGTACAGTCGGAAGTACTGACGTAGAGTATTTCGTTCGGCCGTTTGCAGTGAGACGACCATCACGCCGGTTCCCGACAACCCAATGGATGACAGCGGCAGCTGCGGAGCGGCACCGTCGTCCGCTTCGTGCGTATCATCAGACGAGGTCACCGATCCGGCGTCGGTTGCTGTTTCCGCAGGGCGTTCCGTCAGACCGTACGACGTCGCATGCTGCGGTGATTTTCCGGAGACCGGTGGTGCGTACTGTTCGGCTTCGGGAGCGACAGCGTCGCCGGCCGAGACGTCTTTGCTGGCGGCAATCGGCGTCGCGGATGAAGCGTCCATCGAAGCCACTGTGGACGGGGTGGTCAGCGGAAGTGACGACGGGGCAGTTGACGACGATCGGCTGAAGTCCGAGTGCGGCTGATCGAGACGACTGCGTGATATGGTCGGTTCCGGCAAAGCCGCATTCGCAGCCGTCGACGTCATCAGATTTGTGCCCGTGATCGGGATGGGTTCCGGCAGCTCCAAACGTTTCAGCGCGCGGGTGATCCGGCGTCGCCATTTCGTTTCGTTGCCGTACGCCAGGTAGGCGAACGTCATGATCAGACCAAAGGTCCACATCCCGAAAAACGCACCAATGCCAATATGCATCATCGCACCCATGAACAACATGATCGGGCGCAGAAGTCGGTTCCAGACAAGGACGCAGAAGAAGACTTCCCAGGCGATTGTCACGTGAGCAATCAGGAACGGCACCCACGGAACCCATGCCAGCCAGGTCAGATCGATCGTCTGGTATTCCTGATTGGCAATTGCCGACCACATGGCTTCGCCGGTCCACCAGGTGGTTCCCTTCAGTTTGGAAAACCCCGCCCAAAAATAGATGACGCACAGATGCAGTTGAATCAGCCGGAGTGAAATTCTGGCCGTGGAGGACTTCGCAACTCGAAACGGTTCTCCCAATTCATTGCTGCGCCGACGCCGAATTAAGGCATCAAAGGACAGGCAGTCACCGCAGGGACCGATGGCCAGATACAAACACATCAGACCCAGAACCTGATCCAGACCGAAATTTGCAACGGGCACTCGCTGCGAATAGGAGATTGTGATCAAAAACGCGGCGATTGATGTCACGCGAGTCGCAAAGCCCACGAAGAACAGGACGGCCACGCAAACACAGCACCAGTGCACCGGCCACAGCCATCCTTCGGGCACATAGAAGAACAACGAAAAGACCGGCTCACCTCGGTACAGTTCCTCAATCGCATGCAGAGGAACAAGACCATGGTGCCCGAAGAACGCCTGCAGATCCGTTCCCCAGACCAACAGGTTGTAGACAAGCATCCAGCCGGTCAGAACCCGCATCAGGCTTGGCAGCAGCGGGTCCGCCGGTCGAAACCAGAATTCTTCCCAGCCCGCGCGGCCCTTCTGAAGGGCTTCCGCCAGTTGTTGTCTGTAGGGTTGTTCGCTGGAAGTGGTCATGAGTTGTAACGAATCAATTGGCTTCGACGGCGGAATTCGCTCCGACTTCCGACAAGGCCGGTTCAAAGGTATCAGTGTCTATGCAACCAAAGTGATCTCATTGACCGAGAAAAACAGTCGCCTTCAACGATGCTCGACGTCATCCGGGGCAGGACTCCGTCGTCGTCAGAATTCCGTCGTCATGGATTCGTCAACAGCAGGAGCCAGGCGGGAAAAGTCGTATTCACCGATGGTCTCGGCGTGGTACATCTCCGGATCAGAAAGCTTGCCACCGGCCTGAATTCTTGCGATCGACGATGGATCGTGCAGAATGAGCTTCAGTCGAATGGAGTCCGCCTGATGCTGTTCGGCAAAGTGGCGAGCATACGCTTCAAACATTCCCGCCTGCATGGCTTCGGGAAACGCTCCCACGTTTTCTGCCAGCATGAAGTAGCGGT
>JAGQPY010000316.1 GCA_020426485.1 Planctomycetaceae bacterium | reverse complement strand
TCGCTGCGGTAGCTCAGGAACTTCAGGAGGCGGAACACGCGATTTCAGCGATGACCGGCACGATGGGGCAGCTGAGTGAAGTCGAAAAGTCGTTCCAGTCGACACTGCAGTCTTTGACGGAACGGCAGTCCGAAATTCATGATGCTCTGGAAGAAGTGACGGAGCAGACTCGAGCGCTGACGGAGGTTTTGGACGCTGCCGACGCAGAGACATCCGGGACAGATCGAATTCAGCATCGCCTTTCACCTGTGGGTGCGGAATCGTCGGAAGATGAGCTTCATTTCCGGCTCAGCGGGGGACGAATCAGTCAGATTCCACTGGAGGCTCTGCTCGAACGACTCAAAGAGCAGGTTGCGACTCGCCAGAACATCGTCATGAGGTTTCAGCGATACGAAGGGACGGTCGGTCCCGTCGGTGGATATCACATGAACTACACGGTGGAACGCAACGCAATTTCGCCACTGCAGGCGCTGCAGTACGGACAGAATACTTATCGCATCAGTGTGTCCCACTGGTCAATTCTTCCCGGTGACACACTGGAAGCCGAACCCGTGGCCGCCGCATTGCAAATCGGTTCGCGGTTTCGACAGGTTCTGGAAGCCGCTTCCCCGGACACCGTCGTCACCATCTGGCTGTACCCGGCAGATTTTCAGTACTTTCAGGAACTGCGAGAACTGGCACACAATCTGAACCTGCGAGTCGCAGCACGCCCGCTTCCGGATGGAACTCCCATTGCCGGATCGCCAAACGGAAGTCAGTCAACGTCTCAATAGGCCTGTTCAGTTTGTGGACGGACTGCGATCTCACCGAGAACTTCCCCGGAACAGGAATCGGTCCGCGCGAAAACGGCACCCTGTCGGCTTTCGATACGGTCAGAACGCGACAACATGGCAGATTCATGGACACGGTGTTCTTCAGGTGCTAAGAACCCCTCACAAAGCCTATGAGTCCGCGTTGTGACGACAGTGGTCGAGATGCAAGGAAGAGCGACGAGGCGACAACATCGTTGAGGAGTGATGACGCCGCAAATCGGCTGTTGTCGTCGCGCCCCTTCGGGACACTCGTGGTCGCGGATCTCTTAGATTTTGTTAGGGGCTCGTGGCCCCCCAGACTTCCGGGTGTGGTTTCGAAGTCGTACCGATTCGCTGTCCGAATCAACCCCCGCTGTTCTGTTTCAGCAGAGACGAAACCACCCGACCTGGCTGCCTACATCTTCACCGGTGTGTGCCTTGTAAATTGACGCCTGAGCAATGAAAAAAATCCTGATCCAGTTTGATACCGATGCCATGCCCAGCTGCTTCGATCGTGTTGTTGCGGTTGACGCAGGAGTGGACGATCTTTTCAGTTACGGCGGGATCTCAACGGAGAACGTCGTGGGACTGGTCCATGGTGCCATTTTTACCCGGGGTCCCGGAAGCCTGAAAAACACGGCGATCTTCATCGGCGGCAGCCGCGTTGCAGATGGCGAGGCAATTCTCAGGAAGGTGCAGGCCAGTTACTACGGCCCCATGCGGGTTTCCGTGATGATGGATTCCAACGGCTGCAATACAACAGCAGCGGCAGCTGTCGTGGCCGCGGCCCAACATCTGGACATCTCGGCGACTCGCGCGGTTGTTCTGGGAGGTACGGGGCCTGTTGGACATCGAGTGGCTCAGATCCTGGCGTCACAGGGGGCGAACGTTCGCCTGGTGTCGCGATCTGCAGAACGAGCGGCAGAAACCTGTGATTTGATTCGAACGCAGACGGAATCCGGAACGCTGGAACCTGCTGGAGCGGCAACTGTGGATGAGCTTTTGAATTGCTGCCACGGACGTGAACTGGTTGTCGCGGCAGGAGCGGCCGGCGTTTGTTTTCTGCCGACCGGAGTTCTTTCGCAGCTTGGCGATGCTGCTGTGGCCATTGACCTGAACGCTGTACCTCCGGTGGGTATCGCCGACATCGGAGTGACCGACAAGGCAAAGGTCATTGGCGGCACGACGTGTTACGGCGCGATTGGTGTGGGCGGCATCAAAATGAAGATCCATCGAGCGGCAGTTGCGTCGCTGTTTGAAGCCAACGACCGAGTTCTTGATACACCAGAGATCTTTTCGCTGGCACAGAACATTCAGAATGCGTAAGTGAGCACTGGCAGGAATGTGCCTGGCGGGGCTCGCGTTTTGAAGTCTGACTATTCAGGGTGGCGATCGGGAAGTGTTGGCTGTCAATCTGTCTGTCAAATCGTCCATCAACACTGGAACCCCGCGAGTACGTTCGAATGATCCCACCTTCAATCTTCGGTTTGAGCAGCGGACTGTTGCGACAAATGGTGGCCTGAAGCTTGCCCTCAGACTTCATCCTGAGGCGGAAATTCGGCGTTCAGGTGTGCATAAAGTTGCTGCCTGACGTTTTCGGGAAGTTCCAGGAAACCGGGGTGGTCTTCGAACCAGTTGCCATCCGCAAGCATGATCTGCACGGCCTCTTTCTCTTCGACAAAATCAGGTTCGGCAAGGCGATGGTAGATCCAGTTGCCTCGTCGAGTGTACCACAGCTTGTCGTTAATACGGACGGCTTCTGTTGTTTCGAACCAGCGTCCGTCCTTGATTCGCATGCGCATGAGTCTTTGATCTCTGAATGCAGCCGTTGAGGGAAAGAAGATTTCAGGGACCGCTCACAATACCGCGACCGGATCCTGCAACAGCAGCAGCAACCCGATGAAATATTTGTGGGGAAGAGCGCCTGTCCCGGATTTGTTCCGTCCAGGAATGGTGCAATCATAGACACTGCTGCCCGTGCGTCGAACTCAACGGATGAACCTTCCGTCTGAAGAAGCGTTGCCTTCGACAGCAAACCAATGATTGCAGTGGTGATTTCGGATGCTCGCAGCCCGACCGGAATCAGCATGGCTGCTGATGAGTCGTATTCAGCAGACTCGACATTCAGCGCGGCAGTGTGTGGCTTATGCAGCCCGAAATCAGTTGAGATTTGAATTCAACCATGCGGCCAGACGATCCTGCCCGCCGAATCCTCGTTCGTGAGCAACGACTTCTCCGTTGCGGAAAATCAGAATCTGAGGGATACCGCTTCCTGAGCGATACTGACGAAAGAGTTCACCTTTGTCGTCAACGCTGATCTTCACAAATCGAGCCTGCGGAAACCGCCCCTGAAGATGGTTGAGCGATTCATCCATGGCACGGCACGGCGGACACCATTCTGCTCCGAACTTGACGACAACAGGGCGACTGTTCTTCAGAACCGCCTGTTCAAACCACGGGTCGAATGCCGGTTCACTGCTGCTCTGCATTCCGATGGCAACAAACGCCGCAGCAAGGATAAATGCGACGAACAGATTCAGACGTTCCATGATCAGACCTCCGCCGAAAACATAGAACGAAAACCTCTGCACTGCTTCCGAAGAGGGACGTCAATAGCCGCCATTCGTATTGGGTTTTGTCAGTTGCAGGGATTCTCCGGGCCGCATCAGAAGGCAAACTGCGATACACATGGCCTTTGGAAATTCAGGAGATCGAATCAGAAAGCTGTTTCGCAGGCCCTCACAGAATCGAGACACGCTCCCGCAACGTGGCAGAAGCCCTGTGAAACACTTGGTCGGGGAGGATGCCTGTCCCGGTTTTGTGAGCGGATCTAACTGAACAGCGCCACTTTGGATTGCTGCGACTTGTCGCCGCTTTGGATTTCCGTGAAAGATGATCGCCGAACCGCGTCTTTGATTTTCCGGAAGGATTCACGACAACTCAGGAGGCACCGATTCTTCGTTGAAACAGGAAATCGGCAGGAGAAACGGCTCCAAGGTCTGCCACAGAATTGGTCAGAATTCCGCTGCGGGCCTGAATTCTTAACAATTCTGCGATTGGTCAATCTTATCTTCCGTTCCCGAAAACACGACGGGGCGAAACAAAGCCAAAGCGACGACAAGTCCCCGCACTCCAAAACTGCAATCCGGCGCTGTCAGTCTAAGAAGAGAAGTACCACAGAATTCCGTACAGCGTTGCAAGGCCGACAATGGTCTTGGAAAACATCACGAATGCCGTTTGCAGAATTCGGGACGGCATCTCATAGCGAGTCGCGCAGTAGACGAGGCTGATGACGGCTGTGAGCGGTACGGCATAAAACAATGAAGGCATTTGTGGTACTCGAATTTTCAGCGTGAAGACTTCAAACGGACGTCGACCTGATTACTGACCAGAGAATCAGTGGCGAGGCCCGCTTATCGAATTCGAACAAACAGATGGCAGATCAGCTGAAGAGCTGCAGTGTCGTTGGTTGATCTCACAGCTTCTGCCCGTGACGCGCTCATCGCGGCACCGACGACGAGATCATTATCTGAAACGTGACCGATCAGGCCGATTTGTCGTCTTCCTCAGGTTCTTCATCACCGTAGCCGTATCCCGGGCCATCGTAGGCATCCCAGATCGCCATCAGATTCAGGAGTCCGGCGATCCATGTGAATACGCAGGCGATGTCAAACTTCTGACTGAGGCTGCCATGAAGCCGATCAAGCTCCGCGTTGTCTCGGGGGGCCTGATACCAGTTCAAAAAAGGTCGTCGAATGTGCCCTCGCAGCTCCAGAACCTGAGTCCCCGTTGATTCATTCATCAGGTTGCCGGAGACAATGATCTGACGTAATGGCGAACCAAATACGGGGCGACCAATACTGACGGAACCCTCGATCGACAAACTCGCCGGAACACCGTTTTGCGTCTCGCCTTTCAACTCACCAACCGCAGAGCCCAGTTCACCCTGATTCAGTGTCAGCGTTCCAGTGACGGGCATCCATGTTTCCCCGGTGTTCATCATTCCGGAAAAATGACTCTGAACAGGTTCATACAGTCCGTTCTCAGCCCCCTCACCACTGACAAATCGACTTTGCTGAATCAGAGCAGGCATAGCCGGAAGCCCCACAAGAGCCTGCGCTGCATACCCGATTGACCACGTTGTCGCGGGAGGAGCTTCGCGTGGTTGCATTTGTACAGAGCCAGCCCGTGTGGGATGTGCAATCTGGCTATAAACCGGCTGCCAGTCACCGAGGATCATTCCTCCGAAGAACAGAAAGAGAATCCCGGTGAAATAGATCCCGGCCTTGAAGTTTCTCCCCTGATAGAAGTGGCCGGCTCCTGGAATAAGGAACGCCAGGACGGCGGCCAATTCTCGGGACTTCAGTTGAATGCGAGGATCCTTCATGGTTGAGCCTGATTGCTGATCTGAATAAATGACTCGGAAAGATGGTCGCACTGTGCTCGCATCTTCATCATGTCTCGCCTTCAATCGAGTACTCTCGTCGAGAGAAGAATGAAAGTGAGTTTGCGTCTCTAATTGCTGTTACCTGACAGGTGTGCTCGCCGGAAGGACAGGTGTCGACACTCCGGAGAGAACCGTTTTTGATTATCGCTCGCCTCAGGTTGAACCGGCATTTTGACGGCAACCTGCCAGTGGGTCCACCGAGAATCTGAGTCGGCACAGGCTTTGGAGCAGGCCCTTTACCTGAAGAACTCATCTGCCCCTCTCCGCGAAGTTCAGGATCGAGCCGGAATTCAGCACACGAAACTTACCAAACGAACTTCCGGGCCTGTTGACAGAAGAGCCGGGAACGAATTTCAGGGTGGCTTCGACGAATTCCCCGACGGTCGGATCCCAACATGTGAAACGCTCACCAAACCGAGACTGACTCCCGCAACGAGCCAGGAACCCCGTAAAACTCCAATCGCTAAAGGCTGCCCGTCCCGGTCTTGTCGAGACATCGCACAACACGCCAAATATCCGGACTCAACGATTGAACGGCTTCCGGCAATGTCGAGCGGAAAACCGAACTCGAAATTCCCCGATTCGGCTGCCGAGGCATCCCGCGTCTCAGCAGCTTCGTGCAGACCAGACGCCCCACAATCAACATTCCTCCGGAATTTCCCGCCACAAACCGTCAAGGATCAAGATCGGAAATCCGATAGCCTTGGAACCAAATTGGAAGTAACTTCGAACCGGGCAAAAGCCCGCTGTGTCTTGAATTCGCTGAACAGGCAAAAGCCTCAAGCGAATTTTGCCAGGAATCGATACTCGGGCTGGACATCTTCAAATGGCGTCGCCAAAATGCCCCGCTCGCATTTCCGGGTGTGTAGATCAGCTGGTTAGATCGCAGCTCTGATAAAGCTGAGGTCGGAGGTTCGAGTCCTCCCACACCCAATCGCCAGCTTCACGCAGCTGCGATTTCGGGGACGTAGCTCAATTGGGAGAGCGCTGCCCTTGCAAGGCAGAGGTTGTCGGTTCGATCCCGATCGTCTCCACTGGAGGAATCTTTAAAAAAAAAGATTCAGACTGTTGACGCCTGACTCACACGCCGATACAGTACTCCGCTCGCGAATCGGACACCTGTCCGCCTCGCAACAAGATCTTTGACAATTTGAAAAAGTCTAAGTGGCATCTGAATTGCGTTTTCTCGCAGTGAGCCCAGCTCACTGCAGCGTAACCAAGTAATCGTTACCATGCGAGCAAAGACCAACGGCCGACTGGCCGTGAATCTTTGTGGTCAAGCATGTAAGGGTGTATGGGGGATGTCTAGGCGTCAGAAGGCGATGAAGGGCGTGGAAGGCTGCGAAAAGCCTGGGGGAGTTGTCAAACGAGCGTTGATCCCAGGGTCCCTGAATTACCGTACACTGAATTCATAGGTGTACGGGGCGAACCCGGAGAACTGAAACATCTAAGTACCCGGAGGAAAGGAAAGCAACAGCGACTCCCTGAGTAGCGGCGAGCGAAACGGGAATAGCCCGCTGATCACGAAAGCCAGAAGAATCCGATGGAATGCGGAAC
>JAGQPY010000315.1 GCA_020426485.1 Planctomycetaceae bacterium | reverse complement strand
CGAACGAGTGCCGTTTCCAATGTGGTTGGGACAGTCGATCGGGAATGATTCAGCACGCAGTCAGTCGCAACAACAGTGTGAAAGCGCGGAATTGCGAATCTATCGAAGTCATCAGCAACGACTTGCACTCAAGAAACTCGAATCGCTCAACTGCGAAGGAATGCGGCTGCTCGATCCAGGTCCAGAATAGAACCGCTGATCGACAGAAACAATTGACTCACTTCAAACAGAAAACGATTGCACCACTTTTATCGGCTCTCGTCGATTGATCAGGATCCGACGAGTTCGTGTCGGCTACGGATAGATTTGAGTCCAGTCGTTCTGCATGTCAACCACGGTCCATCCGCGTCCATTTGCTTCATCAAGGCCTTTGGCGAGTCGTCCGACGGACGAATCACGGTCATAGGCAAATTCGCGAACGGAGTCTGTGTGGTGAACAATCAGCCCAAAGCGAGCCCCCGTTCCGGCAGTCGTCCATTCAAGCATTTGAAAGTCGCCATCGGAATTTCCGAACGCCATAATCGGTCGGCGACCAATGTGCTGCTGAATACCGACTGGTTTACCTTCTTTGTCATCAATGAAATTCAATTCCGGCAGTCGAATCAACACAGGTTTCCCGTCACGCAATTCATACTTCGTCTTAATACTGCTTCCAACGACCTGCTCCGGCGGAATACCGTAGACGCGTTCGCACCACGGACGCATAAATTCGATTCCGCCACCTGAGACGATGTATGTCCTGAACCCATTTGCTCGCAAATAGGTCAGTACCTCCAGCATCGGTTGAAAGACCATTTCTGTATAAAGTCTGCCCGTCTTCGGATGCTTCGCAGTTGTGATCCACGCGGTGACTGTCTTCTCAAATTCCTCGTTTGTAATTCCTGCGTGCGTCGCCATCACCATCTGCGCCAGAGAATGTTCTCCACCAGCCAGGGCCGATTTCATGTCGCCTTTCAACACGGATGCAAATGGTTCCTGTGTCTTCCATTCCGGGTGCTGAGGTTCAAGGGCGCGGATCCGATCGAAGACAAAGAACGCCTGGAAATACATCGGCTGCTCTGACCAGAGGGTGCCGTCATTGTCAAACGTTGCAATACGTTCCGCTGGAGGAACAAAGTCAGGCGAATCGGGTGAAGTAACCTTTTGGACGAACTCCACAATCGACTGTTTGGCTTTGCCGTCATTCCATGAAGGTAACGGATCAGTTGCATGAGCGTTCATCGTCGCAGGCACGAGCGAGCACATGACTGCTGCAACGATTGAAACTGTGCGTCTTTTATTTGCCATTGTGGTTCCGCCTTAGCAGTGGTTCCGCCTCAACAAACGACTCAAACATTCTGCCTTCTGACTGAATGATCTCGACAGGAGAAGCAGGCATCGTGCAGATTCTTGCGATACCGTCACTATAGAACGCGCCTCAGCAAAATGCGCGGATCCAACTCCTTGTGCTGAACAAAAAATGAGCACTTCGTGCAGGTACTATTCGCCAGTCATAGACAATTTGTCGAATTCGCATCGATCTGCAGGCTTGCCATATCGTAATCGTTCATGGTACGGAGCGATGATTTTTCGAATTGATCTGAACATGAAAGGCGATTCTCGGCGCCGATGCTCCGATAAGCAGACCACAACCACGTCTCGAACTGCCGCCTGAAGCGGAGCCGGCGCGTGATTTTATGGAAGCGCTGGCTGCGCGATCGACTGGAAAATCAGGCTCGTCAGCTGACCAGGCAGGTCGAATCGCTGACCGCCCAGGTCGAAAAACTGACACCTCGCAATTCTTCGCTGCCACCCAGCGCTGAACATCCCCATGGCAAGCCAAAGCTGAAGCATCTATCGGCGAAGAAGCGGAAGCAGGGCGGGCAGAATGGACACAGACGTCACTTGCGCGAACTGATTTTCAATGAGCAATGTGCCACCGTCACGCCCTGCCATCCCGATGGCGTGCTGCATGAATGAAAACGACGCGGCTTGCGCACTGTAAACGGCAGAGGATCCCACCTTGCTTTTTGATAGGCCGCTTGTTTGCTGCACCGCGAAATGCAGCGTCTTCCTCGATGGGTCTGTAGCAACGAGGAGACCGTCTGAATGCCCGACTGCGTAACGGCACATCGATGAGTCATTGCGGAATTACAAGCCCAAAGACTTGATAACGACTCCAGGGAGCTTTGACGCTTTTCTCTGAACGGCGTTGCAAGTCAGCGCGGAACGTTGCTGCTTCGAATATCTCTTGTATTGTCCGTTGTCGACACGAACAGAATCACGTTGTTCGGACCTGCAGCTCTTACAGCCGAGTCGTATTTCAAAGGACTGTTGGAGCGGCCCGAAAGAACTGAGGTGAGTAAACTCTTCAAGCGAGAATGGCGATACGGGCGAACAAGGTGATGCATCAGAAACTGATAACACCTCTTAACCCCATGAGAACCGAAGAGTCGACAGATTTCCGTGCCGGCGTCAGGAATTGAGCATCTGCAGTGAGATTGAAGCACTCTGTAACTGCAATGTTGTAGAAGAGTTCAGTTCCGTATCCATCGCCGATTCCTCCCAGTGCTGCCGACAAGATCGGAGCCAGTTGGCTGCTCGTTCCGGAGTAATAGAATCCCGCTCCGAATGTGTCCTGATGTCGCCCGGGAATCATACTGTTTCCGCCGACCCCGGCGCTCAGGAACCAGGCAATCGGATTCGTATCCGGGTCGGCTATTCCTGCACGACCGAACAGTCCCCAGCCACGTTTCGGATCGTTCTGATCTACGAAAAGGAACTGGTCAAAGTTGTAGTACAGCGACCACGAATCTGACTGTCTGGCAATTGCAACATTCGGAAGAACGATACGAGGATCCTGGTTCAGGCTTACATAGTTGCGACTACTCCAGGTACCGCCGAATAGCTGATGTCCAGGCAGACCAAAAAACGTCGTTGGAATCCTGAGTTCCGGCACAAGAACAATCCCCTCGTTGAACAGCTCATCAAGACCAACCGTCCCGGCAGTGTCTGTCGCGTTCAGTGCTGAAAACGTGAAAACGGGTTCGAGATCCTGCAGAATGACGAATCCTGCACCAAGCGTTGAATATGGTGTTGTGCGCAGCCCGATGGGAGTTGCCACGAACGCAACATTAGAGAATTGACTGATTCCCCGACCACTCGCGAAAGCATTCTGGTCGCCGTCGAGTGTGTCCAGCTTCCCTGCAAAGACTCCGAACGTTTCGGAAAACATCTGAGTGACCAGAACGTTGGTCAAATACAGGTCGTCGCTTTCGGCAACAGGCAGACTCGCAGCAACATTGGGAGGAAAGAAGCCACCCGTTGTTCCCGACATCGATTCACCGAATCTGTGTTCGGCACGCAGTTTGATGAACATACCCTTCGCGCCGAAAGCCTTGTCGCCGTCGATGTTGGCAACGTAGTCTCCATGTCCGGAATATCTTCCAGACTGATCAACCCCGCCGCTGACAACGCCCATGTAAAACTGCGCCACATTCACATTGAATGTTATTCCGGAATCCGCAATGGACTTCCGCGCGTCGTCGCATGTATTGAAGAGCGATGGCGAAGTGAGTGGTGTAATAGAGCCGAATAATGGCTCGCCGCAACTTTCTCCAAAGCAACATTCAGCGGCAAAGCTCTCCATAGCACAGCCATCAGGCACCGAGTCCGCTTCAAGGGAGCAGCCGGTACTGTGGGATTGCAGTTCGCAATCGTTCTGGCTGCCAAGAACAGCAGCAGGGGAAATCGCGGAGACGGCTAAAAAAACGCAGAGCGTTTTGCTGCTCAATCGGGCAAGTAAATCAGCGTAATGTGTTGGCAGAAGCATGGTCTCACCCCAGGATTGCACGCATCCATTCGAAACAAAGCGGGTTATTCTCTTCGTTGTTGTCGGTCGTTCGCCTTCGCCATCGCGATTATCACGTCGATTTGTTCTCCGAATCGAGATGCCGCCCATACTACCTGGCCGGACACGTAGGAAATCCAGTGTGATCGGAACTTGGGGTGATGCAGGTTTCCGGCTGTTTTTGCTGCTGCGCGTTGTCAACTCGGCTCAGATCTCGACACGAACTACGCAGGACTTATTAAAAACTCGTTCCCCCGTCACGACTTGAAACATTGAGGGAATTCGCGCCCGTGGCTTGCAAACGCAACGTTCCTCTTGAAAATGGCAGTGCCGGGGTTGCGTCAAAAATCCAGGTGTCCGCTCTTCCAACTGCAACTCTTCGCGACCGCGGGTGAGATTGAAACATGCGATCCATGTCTTTTGCTGTCGTAAGCTTTGTACTGCTTGCTGTGCAATGTCACGTTGTTTTGGGACGAGAATGGTCCGACGTAACGGGGCGGCACAAATTTGAAGGCGACATCATCGCGGCAAGTGAAGCAACCGTACTTGTACGCGGCAGGAAAGGCACGCTCGAGGCCTATGTTGTTGAACAGCTATGCGAGGATGATCAACAATTTGTGGCCAATTACCTGGACTCCAGGAAGGATGAGACCGACCCGGAAAGAATGCAGACGTGGAAAAGCAGAGATGGTCTGCAGTTCCGGGGCCGTGTAACAGGGTACGGCTCCAGGGAGGTTGTGCTGTCTTATGTCAGCGGGACCATTCGAGTGAACAACAAGCCGATCCATGAAATTGATCAGATCTACCAGAAGATGATTCCTCTGATCGTTGCAGAATTTGATGACGATTCCGTCACCGACGAAAAGTCACTGCGATTGTGGGCAAGGAAGCTTCGGGGAAAACAGACTGCTTTCACAGTGGATGGGGTCAGAATGCGGCTTGAGAATCATGAAGAGATTGCCATCCCGCTGTTCCTGTTTTCCGACGAAGAACGAACAGTTCTCGAACAGGGCTGGGATACATGGAAGGCCGAATCTTCAAAGGAAGAAGAACGGCATCGCGAGAGCTTTCTTGCAGAAGCGTCCGCCGCAGAATATCAGCGAAACCGAGAAGCTGAAGCTCGAACGAACCAGCAGATTCAGCTGATGCAGCTGGAATTGATGGCCGTCAATGCAGGCATTACGAATGTCTGGCAGGTCCAGCTGTTTCCACGGCCAGGTGTTCGTGCCAGACCGATGGTCGTTGTTGTTCCGGCCGGTAACAGTGCTCAGGCATCAGCCCTGGCAGTGCAGAAGTACCCGGGTTTTGTCCCCGGTGCCGTCAGACAGATGAATTATTGAAGTACTATATCCCCAGCATTTCATCGCCATCGCGACGATTCTGAGATGCAATGTTGTTTTTGATTTCGTGAGTCGGAGAGTGAAATGAGAATCTCTGGAGTGCTGCTGTTTCTGTTGATCATCGCTCAGGCAACTTCCGCGTCGGACTTCCAAGACCTGGTGCAGAACGTTCCGCGCGGAGCCAATGGCATCATGGTGATTGATGTGGCGAAAGCTGTCGGTACACCGATCGCAAAGAAGAACGGCTGGAGCAGCAAGGGGCCTGAGAGCAGCGACCGTCCCCTGTACCTGCCGCCGGAAGCGGACAAGGTTCTTGCGGTTGCAAAGTTTGACATCGTTAGAAATTTTCAACAGGCATGGAACGTCACGGCCTTCGGCATGACGGAGTCGATTCCACTTCGTCTGGTAGCGCGAGCGGAAGGAGGTTATGTGGATAACATTGATGGCACTGACGCCGTCTGGATCCCCAGCGATGCCTACTTACTGCAGTCCGGTGAAACCGATCTTGTAATGCAGGCTCCGGCCGACAGACAGGCCGTTGCCCGCTGGATTGACCAACACAGGAAGACCAGTCTGTCAGAGATATCAGACTATCTGAGTGTCGCCATCGCATCTATCAAGCGAGAACCGCAGATTGTCCTCGCCCTCGATGCCGGCGACTCAATTCAGAGACATCGTGTCAGACAGCACATTCAACAGTCCGAGCTTGCCGAAAAACACAATCTGGATCCGGAACAGTTAACGGACCTGATCACCGGGCTTCGTGGAGTTGTTGTGGAAATCGTCCTGACGGACGGGATCACAGCGAAGGCCAGAATTGACTTTTCCGACAAGGTTACTCTGAACGCGGGAGTGGCGAAGGAATTGGTGCTGGCCGCGTTGAGCACCAGAGAGATGTCGCTGCCCGGAATCGAATCATGGAGGTGTTCTGTTGTCGACAAGTCCATTCTGATGGACGGCAATCTGTCGGCCGATTCGCTGCGCCGACTGATAAGCCTGATGGAACCACCCAGTACAAAATTCAGCAGTCTGAAGGAAGCCAATGTGGAGACTGCCTCGGGTGATGAGACGGCGAAGTATTCTCTGCAGTACTATCAGGCAATTCAGTCGCTCCTGAAAGACCTGCGACAAAAATCAGGTTCCCACGCGAATGACGCTTACTGGATTGATCGCTACGCAAAGAAGATCGATCAACTTCCGATCCTGCATGTCGACAATGATTTGCTGGATTATGGACAGAAACTTTCGGAAACACTGCGTGTCATGTCGGGCAGCCGCAGAATGACCAATCTTCAGGGCGGTGCAGCCGCGCGGCATGACGCCGCCGGAGGAGGAAGTTCGTACGACTCAGGCTATGGCTACGGATACTACAACTATCCATCTCTGAAAGATCGACAAACCGCCGTCGCAGTCGATCGCGCCGACGCAGCAGCGTCTGGAACTGCGGTGAAACTTCAGGGATGGAATCTGATCGACAACGCGACCAATGATATAAGACGAGAAATGACATCTCGCTACAAGATCGAGTTCTGAACGAGCTCGTCGAGACGCAGCGGCATATTCATTCAGACTGAAGAATAGAACGGCCAGCCATTGTAATTCGCAGTCGACAGGTTCGTGAAGTACGGC
>JAGQPY010000314.1 GCA_020426485.1 Planctomycetaceae bacterium | reverse complement strand
CATCTTTGTTCAAGCGACCAACGGGAGCGTCTCGGCGCCTGGAACTTTCCACATCAATCGAATTTCCACGCCATTGGGTCAAGCTCAGCCCTTGTTAGGATGTTCTCACGAAAGCGCGGAAGGCCCATGTTGCTCGCCGTCATCCGTCGTGACTGCGATTCTTTGCGGAAACCAGTGCGGCAAACTGCTGAACGTCCGCTTTCAGTGAATCGAGTGCTTCGTCCGTCAGCGCTGTTCCTCCGAAGCGAATCCGATTGAACGATCCTGCAATTCGATCCGGGAGAACCAGTTCACCGTTGCTTAGCTTCCTGGCGAAGAACTGCCGTGCCGCAATCGCGTTCTCGATCGCCGTCTGACTGGGGGCCAGCGTCAGTCCATTTCGTCGGCAAGTCTGCCGGAACTGCTCGTAAAAGCGAACGACACTCTTCTGATTGCGGTGATTGCGATCCAGAAATGACAGCAGGTAACGAAATGGTCTGGCCAGCCAGTGGTCCGGTCGCAGGCGAGTCACAGCGACCAGCCCCGACAACAGCACAAAAGTCACCAACCACACCTGACCGCTGTACCAGCGTCCCGGCTGACGGATGACGTCATTCCAGAACTGCTTCAGAGTCGCCCACAGCCCCTGCCGTTGAACAGATTCCACCGCATTTTTCGCAGATTCAATCCACGGACGAACCATCGCTTCCTGTCGTTGAGGACTCATTTTCTCCACGAAGTCGAACCACACGTCGGACATCGCAGTTCGTAGATCACGCCACCAGTCCAGCGTGCCGGCCGTCTGAACTTCGTCGTGACGAGCCGCCGCAGGAGTCGGATCAATGGTTTCCCAGTTGTCGTCAATAAAGGCCTCGACCCACGTGTGAGCATGTTTCTGACGAACCTCGAACTTTCCGGTCACCGTGTTCACGTCGCATCCCTTGTAGCCGTTTACAACACGAGCCGGAATGCCTGCCGCCTGAAGCATCAGCGCGCAGGTCGAGGCGAAGTATTCGCAGTGACCGGTTTGGCGGTTCAGCAGAAAGTCTTCCACGGGATCGATCGACGGATCTGAAATGCTGCCCTGCAGGCTGTATCGAAACCGGTCACCTCCCATCAGGTACTGTTCAATCTGCCGCAGGCAGTCTCGGTCTGTCTTTCGCGTTGTGTCAGAACCGCAGAGTTCTATCGTGAGTCTGGTGAGACCGGGAAGTGAGTCCTGCAGATTGCGAGTAATGCACCACTGATACGCATAATCCTGTTCTTCCGAGGCACGTCTTCCGTTCATCGGCTGAAAGATCTCAAAAAACTCGCGCAGTCCAACGGCATTCGGGCGCGGCTGATGGCGATTCTGTGGGAGCAGTCGGCTGGTACACCAGACTTCATAGACCATTGGCTCCGACCGTGGACGTCCTTCTCGCAGCTGATGCACCAGAGAATACGAAAATCGACGTTGCTCGATGGACCCTCTTCGTTCGCGATTGACGGCGTTGTTGAACGGCACCGGAGCAAACGCGACCGTGGAGATCGGTGGATCCTGAACAATGCGAATCCGGAAATCAGAGTCCGCCGCGCGTGAATTGAAGCCTCGCGTGGTTTCGTAATCGCCGCGTCCCATTCCCTGATGACTGCCGCTGGTCCACCGACCGTCTGCGTAGTGCCCCAGAGCATTTCCGCGAAACATGATTTCATCCAGGTTCATCGCCTGAGCAAACACATCGGGGACAACGCTTTCTGAAGTGTCCATTCGAGTGATTTCGAACTGCAGCACACGGTCATCTGACTGCATGATCTGCCCGATTTCACCCAACTGCACATCATCCGTAAAGCCGGTCTGATGAATGAGGGCCTCCGACGTATTTCTGATTCGAGCCAGTTCTGACTGGGGAACCCAGATCCGGGGAAACAACGCGAAGGCCACACCACCGACAAACAGAGAGGCCACAAACGCGAACCCCACGATTCCGGTAAATCGCCATCCCACCCAGCGCTCGTCTGTATCGATCTGCAGTCCATTGCGAATGATGACGGCCGATTCCGCGGTTTCCTGTGGCGATGCCAGGCTGTCCTCAATTCCATTGTGAGACCGCCCGACTCGCCTCCTGGCGCGGTACAGTGTGAATGCGGAAAGGGTCCAGATCATCAGCAGCAGCATTCCGACCAGTGCTGCTCCAAAGGCCGGGCTGTTGGTCAGAATGGACGCCACAGAAATCTGCAGAACAGACAACGCCAGAATCCACCAGAACTGCCGAATCCCCTTCGGCAGCAGCAATACCACCCAGGTGATATAGACCAGCAGGTGAGCCCCCGCCAGCAGCTTTCCCAGCAACGATGCTCCGTAGAATTCATACGTCGCAACGCCGAAACAAATCAGGCCCAGTATGTTTGCACCCGTGACCGACAGACGAAGTTTCTGACGTCGTTCAATCAGAAAGTAGCTGAACGCCGCAACTGCTGGTGTCCATCCGGCAGGCCACGTGCTGTCTTCCGCGGACGCCAGCATCATGGCCGAAGCCGAAACCGCGGCAGCAATACTGACGAAGAAGACGCTTTCAACGTTGACTGTTTTCACACCTTCACCTGCGTCTTTTCGTTCGTGATTTCCGACGCTTTCACCTGCGGGGCAGCGGTGCCACCTGAAGACAATGCCTGTAAGTAATTCGCGGTCGACGGCAGGGAAGTTTCGGGAGGCTGAAAGACCTGCAGCAGCGTGGACGGATCTGCGGCCACAATCGTGGCACGGCTGACCAGATCAATCCCTGCGAGCAGATGTCGGGCTTCGATCGTTCGCAGAACTTCGGCGGCATGCTGTGGGCGAGGTGTGATCAGAATCAATCGCTCATCCCGCAGGGCACACGTGGACACAGCGCCGGTCAGAACGTCGTCCAGACTGGCTCGGGGGGAAGGAGCACAGACGGCCAAAGCATCCAGTGCTTCTTCACGAAAACCGCCGGGCGACCGACTGGAAACAAACGTGCCGGCGCTTCCTGAAATCGCCAGAAAGTAATGGCCTCCCGAAGAGAAACTCGTCTGTTCCACACAGATGGTCGCAGCCAGACTGATGGCCATCTCCATCGCGTGTTCAGACCAGCCAGGCTGAACGGGAAGATCCAGAATGATCAGGGAATCTGCGTGGCGATTCTGATGATATTCGCGAATCATGAGGCGGCCTCGCCGAGCGGTGGACCGCCAGTGAATCATGCGAGGATTATCGTCACTGCGATACTCTCGAATTCGATGGAATTCGTCGTCAAACAAGCCGTTTCGGGACTGCTGGTGATGGCTGGATTCAGACATTTCCTTCAACTGCCGAGACCAGGCGGGCAACAGTCGTCCGATTCCCGGACGAACGATGACGTCCGTCATCTGCAGCTCCGTCTGCCCACGTTCGCCAATGCCCAGAGGAAAACGGGAGCTGACTCGAAGCGGCCCCAGCGTGTATCGTCCTCGCCGCGAAAACTGCAGTTGATAGCGTCCGGTGCGGTCTTCACGAGGCGGGATGCGAACAAACGTCACGATGCCATCCAGTTCGCGCTGTTCTTTCTTCAGTTTGGCACTGCTGACGGCATCGCGAACTTCAATCATGTGAGACGCCAGCCACCGCTTGCCGTTGTGAACGGTCAGCTCAACCGACACGGATTCTCCCACGATCGCATTCTTTGGGGCAGAACGTGAAACGGAGACCTGCTTCAGCATGATGTAAACGAGCCAGCCGTTCAGAATGAATGGGCCCGCCATCATTCCAAACACCAGCAACGGCAGATTGCGGTGCCCCAGCAGAGCGCCGACGGCCAGAGCCAGCATGATGGCAAGGTAGCCGATGCCTTCTCGCGGAATGACAACACGTGAACGACGTCCGGCTCGCACGAGAATCCGGCTGAGTCGGCGACCGAAAAACAAATTCAGCAGCCCAAGCAGCAGAGCGGCTGTTCCCAGAAACAGCAGGACTCTCTGGGAAATCCCTTTGAATTCCTCAAAGGTCAGCGGCAGAACATAGGCACCCAGAAAACAGGCCACGGAAGCCAGGAACTGCGTCAGAACTCCGGCGCTCAGCGTTACGGAACGAGATGTCTGATCCTGTCCTGACGATGACATAGACGCACCTGCAACTCACGATGTAGTACGGTCAGCGACCCAGCGTCAACCAACATTGGCCTGATTGTCCATCTGACCCACGACCTGGATGGACCGCGTTCAAATCTGACGAAGCCGGAGGCGATCTGAAAAAGGGGTCTGACGTTCTCCGGGTAACAACAAAGGCTCAGCCCCCTTTTTCGAATGGCCTTCACAAATCAAAATCCACTTCCGCCACCATTCCGTCAACCACAATCGACGCTCCATGGCCACGCAAACACCTGCTGCAGCCTGGCACGACCCGACATCTGACAAGACGAACTGAGAAACGGAATTTGTCTTGAAAACCTGCCGGAATCGTAGGCGCAGAATGTGCCTCTGACAAACCGCCCGCACAAGTCACTCCGGTCCTGTCGAAAGCCGCCTGCGAAAAAGCCCGGGCCGTGGGCAGCCTGGCGTCGCTGAATTCGATGACCAACATCGAACGGCAGCGACCTCTTTGGTGTCGCTTTTGGTATCGCTGAAAAGACTTCCTGCCCTCAGGGAAGGAAGAGATTTCGCCCGCCCCATGGACGCTCAGCGTTCTCGCCACCGTGGGGCAACGGCCTTCCGGCCAGCCATCGTGCAGATCGGCGACAGCGCCGTGCGGAATACCGAAGCTTACTCGTCAATGAGATCTTCGAAGTCGAAGTCTATGGTTTGTTCACGTGTGGATTCCGGCAACTTCTCTTCCGTGAACAACAGAGGCTGCATTTCGTCCCGGATACTCTGCAGATACGTCATCAGGCGATTCTGCAGTTCCACTGCGAATTTGTCCGCTTCAAGTACCGCCAGCGTCCGATCCAGAATCTCCTGATCACTGACCTCAGCGGGATCAAAGATCTTCACGGCCGTTCTGAGCCCACTGAGGCGAGGAAGGAATCCCTGCTTCAGATGTTCCGACAGTTCCCGTGCAATGTATTCCGCCTTTCGAAATCGATCCATCAGTGGGATCGACTGCAGATCTTCCGGCTCCGACATTTCATTGCCCTCAATTGGAACTCAGATTCGGCCAACAAAACCGGGACTGGCTTCCGGAACGGGCCCGAAGCCCTGTGAAGGAACTGTCGGGAAGGGTGCCTGTCCGCGCTTTGACAGCGTCTCACGAATTCGCCGCCCTATCTGTCGACAGCGATGCTGCGCTTCGCGCCAGCCACCATACACCAACGACACGTCCAAGTCATGCGATGGCCGACTTGAATCGTTCGATGGCGGTTTCCACATTCTCACGACTATTGAACGCACTCAGTCGGAAATAGCCTTCGCCGGCTGCTCCAAACCCACTGCCTGGTGTTCCCACCAGGTGAGCTTTGCTGAGCAGCAGGTCAAAGAAATCCCAGCTGGACAACTGGTTGGGCGTCTTCAACCAGACGTACGGTGCATTTTCTCCACCGTAAACCTGAATGCCAACACTTTCCAGCCCTGACTTCAGAAGTCGAGCATTCGTCATATAAAAATCGATCAGCGCCTTCATCTGCTGGCGCCCTTCCGGAGTGTACGCCGCCGCTGCCCCTTTCTGAACGATGTACGAGGCACCATTGAATTTGGTCGACTGTCGACGATTCCACAGCTGGTGCAGCGACACCTCAACGCCATTCGAAGCCGTCACCTTCAGATCTTTGGGAACAACGGTCAGCGCACAGCGGACGCCGGTGAACCCGATGTTTTTGCTGAAGCTGCGAAACTCAACAGCCACCTCGCGAGCACCTTCAATTTCGAAGATTGAATGCGGCAGTTGCGGATCGGAGATGAAGGCTTCATAGGCAGCATCAAACAGGATCAGACTCCGGTGTTCCCGCGCATAGTTGACCCACTTTTGGAGAGTCTCTTTGGTGGCAACAGTGCCGGTTGGATTGTTGGGATAGCACAGGTAGATGATGTCGACGGGTTCTGACGGAAGATCGGCAACAAAGTTGTTTTCCGCCGTCACCGGCAAATAAACCAGCCGTTCAAATCGCCCCGAAGCATCGGCTGCTCCGGTGTGTCCGGCCATCACGTTCGTGTCGACGTACACCGGATACACCGGGTCGGTGATGGCAATACGATTGTCCGCCCCCAGAATGTCCAGAATGTTTCCGGTATCACATTTTGATCCGTCGGAAATGAAGATCTCATCGGCGGAGACAGGAATGCCGCGATCCTGAAAATCAGTTTTGGCAACAGGTGTCCGAAGGAAATCATAGCCCTGTTCCGGACCGTAACCGTGAAATGTCGATCGGCTGGCCATCTCATCGACGGCTTCATGCATGGCCGAAATCACCGCCGCAGGAAGAGGCTCCGTGACGTCACCAATTCCCAGCCGAATGACTTTGGCATCGGGATGTTCCGCCGAGAACGCACTGACGCGACGTCCAATCTCCGGGAACAGGTATCCGGCCTTCAACTTCAGATAGTTTTCATTAATTCGAAACATAGACTCTGACTTTGCAATTCCAATTCACAGACGCAACAAAGGGTGAACCAAATCGGGACAGGCCCCCCATCCTGACGGGTGTTTCACAGGATGTCTGCCCAATGGCGGGAGCGGGTACCGATTTTGTGAGCGGTTCCGAAAGAAAAACAAGCATTCCCAGCCCGGGGGCATAGCGGCGGATTAACATCCCCGCACAAATCCGCTCAGATTCCGTCAACCGCGAAGCACGAATCATAGCGGCCCGGTGTCAAAACGTAAGAAATCCAGCCGCACGGAATCTGATATCTTCACGAACAGA
>JAGQPY010000313.1 GCA_020426485.1 Planctomycetaceae bacterium | reverse complement strand
AATGCCCGCAGGAAAACTTCCTGAGTCACTTCGTCGGCTTCGGCCGTATTCCGCAGTCGCTGCATAACGATCCCGTAAACGCGGCCGTGAAACTGTTCAACCAGTTCGCCAAAAGCTGCACGGTCTCCCGCCTGAGCGCGAACAACGGTTTCGGTCAGAGTGTCATTTATCGTCAGAGTATCAGTAGACATGATTGATCAGACTCCGTGTCTGGCAGACGTCTGCGTGGATGCAAAGAAAGCAGACGCCTGTGGAATAACATGGACAGGAATGAACGCGGCCACAGCAACGGCGGTATGCCGTGAAGTGGTGGGCAAGGCGATCACGCAGAGCGTTCTGTGGAGTCGACGTGGTCAGTCGCAGAAGAAACCTGCAACAGAAAACGAAGTCACACAGCACCTCAGCAGCAAACGGAAACACATTTCCGTCAAATGCGGCTGATCTGCTGAGAAGGCGATTCGGATTTCGTCACAAAGTGACGGAAGCTGAGCAGTCGCTCTAGCTGAGCGTTCGACTCAATCCGAACTGCAATCCCGCAAACGCACTTTGCGATAGAAGCGATGGCTGCCATGACGATTGCCACGGCATCCGTTCGCTCTGCATCCAGGCCCCACGATATATGGCGGCTGGTTGCGAATGGCGTTCGCTTCTGCGTTTGGGTGAGCGATGGGATGGCCGATCCACCGAATCTGCGGGACAGGCAGAACAGCCACGAAACTCGACGCCACACACAATCGCTGAGCCATTGACGGCTGCGGTGTTGTTGGTCAGAGCATTAATCGTGTTTGTCAGCAGCATTGTTCTGCCTTCCTGTAATTGGTCCCGCGCCCATGCCGGGGCTTGTAGGATCCATGTCGGTGTGTCGCACATAACCGCGACACGAGATGGCGAATTTACCTTGATTCGCCGGAAAAGGTAAAATCTCTGCGGATCGGGAATCAGCCGATCTCAACAGAGCCTGTCATCCTCGCGAATACGATAGAGGACGTTTATCGGAACCCGAAAGAGGTTCTGGTGGAGAAGAAGAATTCTGAACTCACGAGTCAAAGGCCAGCATTCCTGAACAGTGGAAAACCAGCCTGAGATATACGCCCCCGAACCGGAGTTCGGGCCATGCTGTGAAGACAGCAGAATTCTCAAAAAGGTTCGCGAAGTTTAGCCAACTCTTCTGAGATTTCGGAATTATTTCTCAGAACAAGTCGCAACCCGTTGTGTCACAAGGACTTGACGACACACATCCGCACGTGTTTTTGCGGAGAATTCCGTTCAGGTGGCCCCCAGTTCTGCCAAAGTATCATCTTCGGCAGCAGCCGCCTTTTCCTGAATCGTTCCCAGGCTCAGGCCGATTCGATTCATAAAGATCAGGCCAACGAGCGTGACAGGAACGAACTGACTGATCTGATAGAAGACAGAACAACCAACGGTTTCCTCCAGTGCGAAACGCGGCACCAGCACCAGCTTGAAGCACGCCTGAATCACCCCAAAATAGCCGGGCGGCGAAGGCATCAGAATCGCAAAGACAATCACTCCCATCACCATCAGGGCGTCGAAGTACGAAAGCTCCAGCCCAAAGGCAACCGCTGAACAAAAGATCATCAGACCGTTCAGCATCCATTGCGCAATCGAACTGACGGCAATGCCTGTCAGCAGTCGAGGATTCCTGACTGACTCCAACCCGACTCCGGCTGTCTCCAGCATTTCAACAATGCCATGCGTCAGCTTTGCGGGAAGAAAGGGCATCCATGAGAACACCCTGCGCACCATCGCCACAAACCAATGAGTGAACATCATGTACGTCACCAGCGCCAGAACACCGCACAGTGACGCGATCCCGAAAACCTGACAGAATCGAGTCAGATCGTCCGGCATACCTTCCACAAAGAACAGGCTGATTCCCAGCAACAGCAGAATGGCCAGAATGTCGAACACTCGTTCCAGAACAACGGTCGACAGCACGGGAGTCTTCTTCAGGTCGAACTGCCTGCCGAGCACGAATACTCGAACGAATTCCCCCAGATGAGCGGGCAACAGATTGTTGGCCATGAAACCCACCATCATCGCGGGAGTCACCTGCTTTGAAGTCAGCTCAGCCACCGGCCGCAGCAACAACGACCAGCGCCAGGCTTTCAGAGCATAAAAGCAGAACAGGATGACGGTCATCGGAAGCAGCATCAGGTAATTGGCCTGAGCAAAACTCGCGCGCAGTCGCTCCCAGTCCATGCCGTTCAATGCGTAGGCCAGACAGCCTGCCGTCACAGCAAGTACGATCGAAATCTGGATGGCTCGATGGGCTTTGATGTTTCTGTTCCCTTGACGGGGGGGCTTCGCCCAACGCCGCAGGCGAGGTTGACCTCAGCCGGAACGGGCCTCGCCTGCGGCATGGGGTTAAACAATTTTTCCTGCCCGGAAAAAACTGAAACAACAACACGATCTGTTTCTGACGTCAGCGTTTTTCCGGCTCAAATCTCTTCACGGCATTGGGCTTCGCCCCGGACCCGATGGGCGTGGGCTGTCGTTTGACGTTGTTTGCCGCAAGCGCCAAAACGCTCACGTTGTTCGCTGGGCACAATCGTAGTCAGTCGATGAAACCGTAGGTCCGGCTGTGCCGGACAGAAAATCTTTGGCTGTGCCGGACACGACACGTCATCAACCTTTATTCATCGCGGGTCGCTCATGAAGCTTTCGGGAAAAACGGCACTGGTAACAGGAGCGGGGCGTGGCATCGGGCGGGGCTGCGCGGTGGAACTTGCGAAAGCCGGTGCGGAAGTTGTCATCAACGATCGTCCCGGCAGCACGGATCTGATGGAAACGGCCGAACTGATTCGTCAGCTGGGCGGAACCTGCCACCCCGTTCATGCGGACGTTTTTTGCCGCGAACAATGCGAAGAACTGGTCGCCCGAGCTCTGGAAGCGACGTCACAACTGGACATTCTGGTCAGCAACCCGGCTTATAGTCGTCGAGAACCCTTCCTGACGTGTTCACCGGATCTGTTCATCGACACCATTAACGGCACGCTGACCAGCGGCTTTCACATGAGTCAACTGGTGGCTTGCCATATGGCCGAACGCGGTGCAGGCGGACGCATTGTTTTCATTTCCAGCGTTCAGGCGGAAATGCCCATTCAGCACTGCTTTGCCTACGGAGCCGCCAAAGCGGGGCTGAATCATATGATGAGGTCGCTGGCCGTGGAACTGGCACCACATCGTATTAACGTCAACGTGATTGCTCCCGGCTGGATCGATACTCCCAACGAACACGTCACGTTCGGCACAGAAGCTCTGCAAAGAATCGCGGCCGAACTGCCTCTGGGCCGACTGGGTACTCCGGAAGACATCGGTCAGGCGGCCGTGTTTCTGTCGTCCGACGATTCCAGCTACGTTTCCGGTGTGGTGCTGCAGGTCGACGGCCTGTACCGATTCAAAGACTGCGCCGTGGAACCTCTGAAACCACGACCGAAGGAATGAAACCTTCACCGATGCCCGGAATCGATTTTCGAACGTTTGAAGGCCCCGCCACGGGACCTCATCTGTTGATCACAGCGGGAGTCCATGGCGACGAATTCGAACCGATCGCCGCCGTGCGTCAGCTGATTCAGGCGTTTGACAACCCAGCGGCGGCAAATCGTCTCTTCAACGGACTGCGAGGAACACTGACGCTGGTGCCGTGCGTCAATCGGCCAGCCTTCGTGCGAGGAACTCGCTGTGCGGATGATGGACTGGATCTGGCAAGAACCTGTCCCGGCCGCGTGGGTGGATCTGTCACCGAAGGCATCGCCGCAGAATTGAGTGACCTCATTCGAGCCGCCGACTACTACATTGACCTGCATACGGGCGGAACGGAATTCACCATCTTTCCGCTGGCTGGTTACATGCTGCACCCCGACGCCGCCGTCCTTGCCGCTCAACGCCGGATGGCTCAGGCGTTCAATCTGCCCGTCGTCTGGGGCACAACGCCCCATCTGGAAGGGCGTTCGCTGTCCGTGGCTCGCGATGTCGGCGTTCCCGCCATTTACACGGAATTCGGCGGATCAGCCACGTGTTCCATCCAGGGGATCCAGGCCTGTATCGACGGTTGCCTGAATGTCATGGTCGAACTGAACATGATCGATCGTTCTCAACCGGAGCGGCAGGTCACATGGACGGTTGAAGATTCCGCACCGCAGTCCGGCCACTTACAAATCTGCCATCCATCGCCGATCACGGGATTCTTTCAGCCGGTTGTTCAACTCGGGCAGTCGATCAACCGCGGGCAACCCATCGGCCACGTCTGGCCCATCGAAGCACCGTCCGAAGTCGCTCACGAAATTCCGTCCGAACACACCGGCATCGTCCTCATGCTGCGAACCTTCCCAAGAGTCCGGCAGTGCCAATCCGTCGGAGTCGTGCTGCCGTGTGAATCTCTCGATAACCTGAATCGAACGGATCGTCAGTCACCGGAATCCGGTTCAGCCTAACCGGACAGCGCTCGATTGGAGTGCGGCGACTTGTCGCCGCTTTGGATTTTTCTGACAGATCATCGCCGAAACACGCCTTCGATTTTCCGGACGCATTCACGACGCCTCAGGAGGCACCGATTTTTCCTCGAATCAGGCGATTGGCAGGAGCGAAGTCCCCCATGCCTAGCGCGGAATTGGTTCGAATTCTGAGCGATTCAGAATCGCTGACCAATTCTCTGACCAGTCAATTCTTAGCTGCCGTTCGCGGAAATTCGACATGTTGGATCAAATCCAAAGCGGCGACAAGTCCCCGCACTCCAAAAGACAACGGGGCGCTGTCCAGTTGATCGAGCATCAATAAGCGCAAGCCTACAATGGACCTTTGAACGATCTTTTCGCCAGAATACCCGAGTAAGCAGCATCGTTGTCCCGTTGTGGCGATTTCATTTTCCGAACAAATAATGGTCTCCACGATGGTCGCTCACAAAAACAGACTCTCATCGTCGTCGTCTCCGAACGAGACCGCATAGCCTCGTTCAATACTACACTCTTCGATGATTTTTCGAATTGAATCGAGGAGATGCTGAGAATGATCCCCATCTCCTCGGGCGACGATTCGGCCCGAGCGGTCGTTGTCCATAATCTGTTCAACGACTGGAAGACAATAAGGGGAGAAGACAACAACAGGAATTGCTACCTATCTCAAAAAGTACACCAGCAGCTTTTCCCTCCCCCGCGATGCCGCCGGTCTACCCATCTCAAAAGACGAGTCGCACTCCGGTTCCCGTACCCCAAACATTTCCCACCGGCACCGTGATCGGCAGCGATCGTCTCGAACTCAGCCTGATGTATTCCGACGTCGCCAAGCCCACCCGGAAAGCTCGTCCGCTGGGGGTTCGAGGTTGCGAGATCTACGTCGCCGTCGCCGAAACTGCTCCGACGAATCCGGAAGACTACCGCTTCGTCGCCTTCAGCACCCGGACGCCGGAATTGATCAAGTTCAAAAGCGACGACGGAGGCAAAACCGCCAACATCCTGATCAGGTGGGTCAATACCAAAGGCGAACCGGGACCATGGTCACAACCCATCATGGCCACGATTCCTGCTGTGTAAGCCGGGAGCCCCCGCGGGCGATGGCGGGGCGTGTCGTCACCGCCGATCCGCTCCCGTTGGTCGCTGTGATGAAGCGGCAAACGTAGGCCGGGCCGAGCAATGCGATCTCCGACAGTCTGCCGGGCTGTCGGGCTGTCGGGGTTCGTCGATTACTCGTCGTTTGCTTTTTCTAACTCGCCAAGAATTGCCGCGAGAAGCACGAGCTGCGCTTTTTCGGCGTCGCTAATCGAGTCGACGTCCTTTAAATCCTTCAGCCGTTTGATCATTCGTTCGTGGACGCGCTCCGAAACAAGTCCGCGTACAACGTCATTAAATGTCAGGTAGTCCAAGGTCTCCATCTCCTCTTCAACATTCTTCGATGCGACCAGACTTTAGTCATCATTCATTGAAGATACGCATCTCATCCAATTGCTCAATCACCAATGCATCTTTGTCTACTTGGCCTCATGTTGTCCCACGGTTTTGGTTGTGACTTCAGTTCGGTGAAGAGTTGCTGCAGGCCTTCAGTTATCGTGACCCATGCGGAATCCTGTGGCCGCCACGCTGTTATGGGCCTTGCATCGGTCGGAAGGGCTAACAACTCCGAGGGAAACTCCTGTGTCCAGACACACGGACGCGCGACGATACCCACGACAGCTGCATGGCCGTCCCCGGCTCGTTCCAGTGCAAGTCTCAATTCTACGCTGGTGCAATAGTCTGACGCTAAAAAGTCCTCGCTGAGAACAAACAGGAAAACGTCCGATGTTCGGCACTGTTCTGCGATTGCGTTGTCAAGATTGCTCCCCGGAATGAGTTCCCGATCATACCAAAGGTCAATCTCCTCTTTACGCTGCAACGGCGTCAGGATCTTCTTCAGCCGATTGACAACAGCCTCGTCGGCGTGGCAATACGACACGAACACCTTCAACGGGCCAGACACGCTCCGCTCTCCTTTCCAACTCTCCGCCGAGATCCATTCCAGCAGGCGGATAGATTGTGAAGTGATGTCATCAATTTCTGACGCCCATTTAAAAGGGTAGCCGCCTTCTGTAGCCCAGTCATGGTTGACTAGTTCTGTGCCGAACTGCATTAGGCTCGTTCGGGGGTAAGTGCCGTCGCCATTGAGTACCAAGGAAGAATATCCATCGCTGCTGTAGACGTTCCGGGTTAGCGGCTTCACGCCCGTGCGAGGTTGCCAGGCGAACTCGAAAATCGCGTCTATCCACCGTGACTCTGCGCCATCAGGAATCACGAGGGATCTCCTGCGTCCTCTCCA
>JAGQPY010000312.1 GCA_020426485.1 Planctomycetaceae bacterium | reverse complement strand
GGTTTCTGGTTTCAATCACCTGAAATGTACTCCCGTCGAAGATCTTTTTTTCCGTCAGGTCCGACTCGGTTGCCACAGAGTCGCATCAAGGCGTGTGTGGTTGATGAGTCGTGTCTGATACGTTCAGGCCGTTACACACCGTGAAACAGTCACGACTTGTATCGGGCAATCGTCGCACAACCATTCCGCGACGTGGTCGGCTGCACAACAAACGTACACCATTCACCAATCATTCATTTCCGCTGTCGTCCAGTCGTTCTTCCTTGAGTTTTTCCAGTTCCTCCGCCGACAGAGCCAACCCCTTGGCAGGTCGTCGGTCGACGTTCAGAAAAAGTCGCACGACTGTTTGAGACCGCGTTGGCTCCGCGGCCACACCATTCACCAGCAGCGTGGTCGCCGGCAGATCCATTCGTCCGATCAACACGGCATGATTCAGGTGAATCGTGTCGCTGAGTTCCAGACGGGCGAGCATTGTTCGCGACAGTCCAACGTAGGCGGCTCCACCGGAGGCATCATACAAACTGGACATCGTTGTGATGTAATCAACGTGATCCGACGAGGCGTCGTAGGGAATGATTTCCTGAGTTGATCCACGATTGACCAGTCGTTTGCCGCCGTCCGTCTGCACAATCCGAGCACCATTCAGGAATCCTTTCAGATCCGACGCATAGATGTCAGGCGAACCGGCCTCCCACACCTGTCCAGGCTTCAGAGAGTCGTTGTTGGTGTGTCGATAGACTCGGTTACCGTGAACGACAATCCAGTCATGAATGGGTGCCGGCAGGGAATGCACAAAACTTCCATTCAGCAGTCCGTAGCCTGAAACCGAGAGTTTGGTTTCGGACAACGGTTTCGGAGACACAGCCTGCCATTCCGTGGTGAATGCCCGGGAGCCGCCGGTCAGCAATGGCATGCCACTGAGTGCCCCGTTTTGGTCTGAGTTCTCGACATACGACTGCATTCCCAGGCCGATGCCGCCGATTCGGTACATCCCACCGTAAACATCTTCCGGACGGCCCAGCCAGCTCAGCCGAGCTGTTGTCTTCTGATCCGATTCTGTCTGGATATCCTTCGCCAGTTCAGAAGCCGGCTGTGCGCTTAGGTCGGCTCGCTGTGTGTCGGGTGTTGAAAGACTCATCCACGATCTGGTCACAGCAACGTGAGCGTCGGAATCATTCATGACGTCCAGAATATGAACCTGATTCAACTGAACATTCCCTGCTGATCCGACAAAAGCCCCGACGACGGCCGCACCGCCCAGAATCATGACTGGAAAGGTCAGCCACGTTAGATGAGGCCGTTTGAAGATGTGACTGACCAGAAAATAATCCACGGGGCCGATCATCATCAGCCACAGCACGATGAAAGCCATCACAACCCATGTCGACCAGTTGCCCTGTTCGGGCGTGGCATCAATCGATGCCATCAGTTGTGTGGCGGTATCGGAAACGCCGGAATGAGAAATCCGAGAGGTACGCGTCGCCTGGGCGGTCTGGCGGGTCAGCTTCTGTCCCAGCAGGAACACTTCCAGAAACTGCGGCAGTGATGTCCAGCGGTCCAGCGGCTTTTCGTTAATGTCCAGTGCCAGCACCGTGACAATTCCGCCGCCGATACTCTGAGTGCCCAGAATCGGACCATTCAAAGAGTCCACCACGATGGACGTCTGCCGACTCTGCAGATGCATCATGGGAATATTATCAAACAGAGTTCCCAGTCGGGTGGCACCGTCGACAAAGCCCTGCAGAGTCGAAAGATTGCGAATTCCAATGGGTTCCGCTGCGATTTCAAAGTGAGGCGCCAGCCACTTTCCCAGACCACTGTTCAGCAGTTCCTTCACCGAGGCACCGCCGCTGATAAACAGCGTTCCTCCGGAATGCACCCAGCTCTGCAAAGCGGAAACCTGCCGCTCTGAAAGCCCGAATTCACTAACCAGCAATACGGTGTCAATTCCGTCGTACCCTCGAATATCTTCCGGCATTTCAGCCGCCGAAGGCAGCTTCAATCCGCGCAGCATGGGCTTTGACGGATTCGCTGAGTAGAACGCGGCATTTGTTACAAGATCGTCAAATCCCGTGACCGGTCCGGCAGTCATCAGGAAGCGAACGCCGAGTCGACTGAGATAAAGTCGCGTCTGAATGGATGCGTCTGCGTCAATCGTCTGGCCAGCGTGTTCCTCAAACAGAATCGGGGAACGGCAAAGAATCTGGTCCGGATTGTCAGCAGCGACCACCGTCACCGTACCCTGACCTTCCAGTCGCCCAATCTTCACGAAGCCGGAAAGAATGGTATTTCCTTCGGATGCCTGCTGCTGGTCAACAACTTCAATACAACGGTCACCGCGAGGATCCGGAAATTGCGCTCGCAGCTGCACCGCTGCCCCGGCGTCGCACCCGCTCACTTCCACTCGAATTGGCAGCCATCGACCGACCTTGCCGATTCCGTCGTATCCAATCCTGACCGACGAGAATTCCGCGGCTCCAGCTGTCTCCTGACCGGAGAGACAGCAAAGGAAAAAGACGGGCAATATGGCCAGCCATCTGAGGAGGCCACGCAGCGAGTCGAATTGTTGACCCTTCTCGATCGCGCCGTGCGGCATTCTGCTGCGACTGACCGCAGACGTCGCAGCAACAGGCAGAGTGAACGGGGCGTTGAAAAAGACCACGATGATTTCGTCAATCCGTCAGTAAGGAACGTGAAAATCCGGCAACCGTGCGAAAAATCGCAGCACCGTCTCGTCAAACCGTTCGGGAAGGTCAAAACGGTCGAGGGGAACTCAATTACGTGAAAATGCAGGGATTTTTCACTTCCACCGCGGCTCAGCGCAATGGGAGTTGGTATGGATACGCGTTTAGTTGCAGCTCCGCGAGCGCAAAGTCCCGAATTGTGGGGGCACTCTGTTTTTTCCGATGGCTTTGCCGAATTTCGTCCAACAGGTCTGCAAAGCCGCGCTGAAGTTCGAATGAGTACCAACGACCCTGCACGCATTTCCAGTACCGCACGCAAACGGCGAATTACCAGCCTGAGCGATGCGGTGATCGATCCCGTCAGTCGCGAATTGCGAGCAGAATCCATCACGGTTCGCATCCGCTGGTTCGGTTTGGCGATCGGCTACCTTCTGGTCAACATCGGCGACTTCATCAACGCCACAGACCGTCATTCGGCTCAGTTCGAACTAAATGCCATTCTGACGCTGGGCACGATCTACGCCATCATTGACACGATCCGCAGCTGGAAGGGGCACGTCTTTCTGGCGGAGTTCCGCATCGTCATCAGCATGATGGAAGCGCTGTTTATCGGTGTGCTCTGCTACTTCGACGAAGGTCTGAGCAGTCCGTTTCGCTTCTATTATTTTCTCTCACTTCTCGTCTGTGCAATTCGCCATTCCCCGGCGTTGACTTTCGCAACGTTCGGACTGCATGCTCTCAGCTACAGCCTGCTGGGTCTGTTCATCGGCACTCATGGCAGCGGTGACGCCGTGCAGATGATTCTGACACTGGTCTTCATGGGCTGGGCAGCATGGGCAATCATCTCACTGACCGGACTGCTGAAGACGGCCGGCTTTCGTCTGGAGCAGCTCAACAAGGAACTCCTGGAACATCAGGCCTATCTGGAACGCCGCATTCAGGAACGAACGAAGGAACTGCAGCAGTCACAGGCGCTGCTGGTTCAGCAGGAAAAGCAGGCTGCGTTTGGTTTGCTGGCCGCCGGGATTGCTCACGAAGTTGGAAATCCGCTGGCCGCCATCAGTTCCATCGTACAGATTCTTAACCGCCGCAACACCGACGATTACACTCGCGAACGTCTTGAGATGGTCGGTGCGCAGCTTGGACGCATTCAACGGATTCTGCAGGAACTGGTGGGCTTCAGTCGCCCCACAAATCAACAGCCGACCCTGTTCGATCTGCACCGCGCGATTGAAGATGCTCTGAACATTGCCAAGTATTACAAGCGATGGAAGGGCAAGAAGGTCACCACCGATTTCTCACCGGAAGTCAAAGGAATCCGAACGGTCTACGATCAGCTGGTACAGGTCATTCTGAATCTGGTCATGAACGCACTGGATGCCACCGAAGAGGGCGCGGGGATACAGGTCCGCACCACTCTGGAAACAGAAGAATCCGGAATGAACGTGGTCGCCATTTATATTTCCGATGAAGGCCACGGCATCAGCGAGTCGGCTCAAAGCCAGATCTTCGAACCCTACTTCACCACAAAATCAACCGGTACCGGGCTGGGATTGTTTGTCTGCCGACAGCTGGCCGAACAGGAACTCCGAGGTTCGATTTCACTCGTTCGCTCGAATTCCACCGGTACCGAGTTCCGGATCGCACTCCCCGCGCTGCCGTGAGCAATGCATTGGGATTGAACCGATTCCACAGACAAGGCGCATGTCGATGTGGTTTGTTCCGCGCACAGAAACATTCCCCGGGGCGCACATTCTGAAGCACGATGCTTGAGAAGCAGACGAGACGACAATCGGCGAACGACGATGTTCGGCAGGTTTATTTCGGCTGCCACGGCACGATCACCGGACCGCCTTCAAAAGACAGCACCATGCCGATGATTTTTCCGTCAACCATCGCTGCCACCGGTGAGCCATGCCATGCAGAAAAATCTGTTTCTGCGTCAATGATTTGCCAGTGACCGGACTGTTGCTGCAGATCGGGCAGATCAATCGCATGAATCACGGCGGACGTCTTTCCCGCTGCACTGCTGCTGCGAACAAGCAGACACTCTTCCGGTTCAACTGCCGACCGCAGGTCCGCCGCGCGAACAGATGGCCCCGACCATTCCCGAAGTGGTATTTCCACAGCTCCGTTGTCATTCCTCAGACCAGACGCGACGGCGATCTCATCGAGCGACCGTTCATTGCGGCCGGATGCGGTCAACTGAAGACCCTCCGGCACCCCCTGAGTATCCTCGGAACTGTCGTCGGCAACTGCGTCGAACAACGGCTGCGAAGCTGTCCACAAGACCGCCCCGTTCGAGGTTTGAATGACCAGAGCCTGCTGAGAGAACGTCTGTCGGCGAGGAATCCCGAGCAACGATGTTCGGATCGTTCCCCGAAGCATGACGGTCTCCGGCAGCGAAAATTCCACAAGTGGCACCGACGCGGCATTCAGCCATTCCTGATCGGGGGCATCACCAATAGCGAACATGTGACCGCTGGCAACCGGCGTCTCCGACTCCCCCACCGGTGTGATCACGGAAATGCCGCCGCGAGCAATCGTCGTCAGTGAATCGGCATTCACTTTGATTCCTGTCAGGCTGATGTCCATCCCAAACCCACTGGTCACCCAGAACCTTGATGACGGACGAATCAGCCGACGAAAGGAACGATCAATGCGCACTCCGAAGTCGACGTGCCGAGCATCCGGTGAAAGATTCACAGAAAGCACTCGTCCCGTCTGAACACCTCGCCACGAAATCGGGGAACCAACGCTGATGCCATGCCGTGCGTCGGCCCGCAGAATCAGCTCCAGTCCGGCCAGCTGCAACGCATCAGCCGGAGGAGCCGCCATGCCGTCAAAAGTCGTTTTCTCAACGCCGGCAGGATCTCCCGGCTGAACGGAGATGTATCTGGCCCCCAGCAGCGTGTCCATGCCCTGAATCTCGGTCAGACTCAACTGAGGCCGAACGATCCAGAACTCGGAACCCTCTCGGTGAATCGCCCGCGAACCCGACGTCAGAGCGACGTCAACCTGAACCTGCGACAGATCATCACTCAGCCCCACCGATAACACCTGCCCGACTTCGATGCCTCGATAGCGAACAGGATCGCCCTCTTTCAGACCATGCCCTTCCGGAAAATAGATCCTGATTCGCGGGCCGTGATTCGGAAGCGACCGCCACGTCAGCCAGCCCGCCAGCAGCACGCAGAGCAACGTCAGCCACCACATCGACGACCACTTCAGCAGCGACCTCCCCCGCGAATCAACAACGAGTGCTTCGGGAAACTCCTGCCCGGCTGTGAACTCCGAACGTGGACTCTCGCGAACGTCCAAAGAACTGTTCTTTGGGTTTTGGGAGACAGAGTCATCCGCCGCGGAATCAGGTTGCTGACTGGAACTCATGATTCTTCCCAGATCGCGTGAGGATCAAATGAAAGTGAGGCCAGCATGCTCATTGCGACACATGAAACGAACGCAATCACGGCCGGTCCAAACTGAAATTCCACAAGATTGCCAAGTTTCACGATCATGACCAGAAACGCCAGCAGCATCACATCCATCATGCTCCACCTGCCAACGTGTTCCATCAGTCGCAGAGTTCTGGCTTTCTGCCGACGATGCAGAAATTCCAACAGACTGAGTTCCAGCAACAGCACGATCTTTGTGAGCGGAAACACAATCGAAAACAGAAGTACCACGCCGCCGACCAGCCAGTTGCCATGAGTCAGCAGTTCCAGAATGCCGCTCAGAATGCTTGACTCCCGTTGATGACCGAGCTTTTCAATCAGCAGAATCGGGCACAGCACCGCCGGCCAGAACAAAACAAATGCGCCAACCGCAGCGGCTGCCGTTCGGCTGGCCGACGTTCGACGACATCCGGGCACTGAAAGTCTGGAACCGCAACGTGCACATACAGCGATCCGTCCCGGGCGGAGAACCGGCATCCGATGAATCTGACCGCAGCAATGACAGGCTCGACAATGACTCACAAACTTCGCTTTCGACAATCTGAAGCAGCTCCACAGTGATCCGTTTCATTCAACGCCGCCACGGTCACCGCGACAATCGGGGATGGATCGTTCGCATCTCAGCCTGATCTGTCAAGCCTTCCCGACAAGGACTCCCTCCGCAAT
>JAGQPY010000311.1 GCA_020426485.1 Planctomycetaceae bacterium | reverse complement strand
TGACAGTCCGTTCATTTCACGCGGAAGACAATGCGGTGAGTCAGCACGGGCGGAGCGTGCAGCAACGGGGTTTCGAACCAGGGGACGAGTCTGACTGGTTTGAACTGAGTCGGAATAATGGCTTCATCGCCTCGGGGAATGCGGCGATCGCCGGGCAACTTTTCGGCGAATAAGTGGACAGTGATCAGGCCTTCACCTCCGGGAGGCAGCGTGAACACCAGCGGAACTGAATTCAGCGGCACACGATAGCTGTCGATCTGCAGCACTGAGGAATCTTCCCGCTGCTGCTGTTGAGCTTCCACTTTCGGACCGCTGTCAGTCTCGGTAACCACATAACCCGGAGCGGCCAAAGGATGTCGGGGCGTTTGCGACCAGTGGCCCCAACCCAACTCGAATCGGCCATCACCGAACGACTGTCCGATGCTGCAGACGCCGTTGACAAACAGGGCGACTCCAAACAGTCGGGATTTATCCAGTTCAGGATCTCGGTTGCGATATCCCACCGTTTCACCCAACGATTTCAGTTTCACCGTGAATGGTTGTCGCAGCATCGACTCAGGAATCTCGGCGACGTAGACCGTTCCCAGATCCTGGGACTGTTCCGGCTGCAGATCGATGCGGTTTCCGTTGCTGATGACTTCCAGAGGAAACGGACCAATCGGATCTCCTTCCGAGGTTTGAATCGAGCGAGTTTCCGCCTGAAACGCAGTCCGATAGACGGGCAGTTTCGGTGCATGCAGAGCCAGGTGGATGTCCACGACCGGCTGGCGAGCGTTCAGCAGCTCCGTCGCGCTGACGGCATCGAACCGGCTGGTCACGAGATAATCGCAATTCAGTGCGTTCAGAATGGCCTGGCCTTCGGAGTCATCAGGAGATTCTTTACCGGTCAGGAGTTGTGGCGGCAATTTCGCCAGTTCACCGGGTGGAAGGACTCTCATGGCCGGACTTGTGGATCGGCTTAATTCCCGAGTGAGTTCGCCGGCCAGAGCAGTCGCTACGTCTCGAGTCGCCGTAGTGATTTGACCTTTCGAATTGACAAACGGAAAGACCGCCACCTGCAATGGGCGGTCCTGCGGTTCCTGACCCAGTTCGCCGCGAATCAGGCTGATCTGCCTCCGAATTCGGCGAGCGGCTTCCTGCCCCACTTCGACAGGATCGCGCAGTGGTTCGTTATTTTGTTGGCCGGGCTGTTCGAACTTTTGCTCACGCCGCGGAGGCCCGGACGAAGTGTCTGGAGGCGAGTTCGGCGGTTGGTTCATTTGTGGAAGCGGGATTTCGTCGCTGGCTTTGAGCGGCCGCTTTTTGAGATCCAGCAGAAATGAGAACGGCTTTCCGGCGAGGTCCATTCCGGCAACTCGCATGAGCGGTGTTGAGACCTTCGCCGCCGCCGCGACTTCTTCGCTGCTGGTGACCTTTCGACCGTTGACGGTCAGAAGAATCTCTCCGACTTTCAAGCCATACCGGGCGGCAAGACCGTCCGGGTGAACGACGGTGATCTTCACACCATCGCCGCTCGGCTGAACGTCGACGTCCAGCAGGTTGCCGGGATCGTGCGCTGGAGCGGTGCTTGTTCCCGGAAGGGCCAGCAGGTGCATGTGCTGTGATTCATCTTCCATTCCGCGCAGTCGAGCCTGCAGTTCGGTATCGGTAGCGATCAGGAGTTGTTCCCAGCTCAGTGTTTGCGACTTATTTTTCTGCAACACCTCGACCAGTGACTCGGTGAAGTAGCCACCTCGCAGCGGCTCACCGGCGAACCGAATGAAGCCATATCGCAGATCGTGGTCCCGGCCAACGTTCTCTCCGTCAATTTGAGCGGCGACGAGTTTTTGTCGGCGTTCCTCTTCAGGAAGTTCGCCCAGAGCGTTGTAATTGTCGTAGTAACGAGCCTGCTGGTCAGGTCCCGCGGAAGCCACATTCAGGAGGCCACGCGATTTGAAGAACAGATTCTCGCACAGTGCAGACGTTTCCATCAGCGGCGGCATCACGGTGGAGATGGCCAACGCCTGAGTCTTCAATTGGGTGTATTCGGAACCACCATCGGTGATTAACCCAACCAGGCGGGCATTCTTTTTCTGCAGGACGGCCAGAACCTGCTCTCTGGAAAACGACTCGTCTCCCACGTCGGAGTTTGGTCCTGCTGTGTCACCGGAAAAGCGAAACCGTTCCTGACCATCAGCGGTACGGGTACGCTCGCAGGCAAGGTAAACAATCAACGCATCGTCCGGCTGAACGGGCAGGGCCGCCAGATAGTTCAGCAGAAGTTTTCGCGTCAAAGGCGGAGCACCTTCTTCGCGGAAATGGTCAGGGTTAAGCAGCTTCAGACGGGAGGAAGCGACTTCCCGAACCATTGTCGAACGCACTGCCCATTCATTGACTTCAAATCCCTCACCCAGTTCGGGGTGAGCATCATCGCAGGCCAGTACCAGGTGCAGCTGACTTTCAGCCGCCGCCAGGTCCGCGCCTCCAGGAGCGACGACCAGAAGAAGCATGCAGGACGATAGGAGTCGAGAAGCATTCACAGCGTGCTCCATGATTGTTGGAAAATGAACGTGTTCAGCAGGGAACAAGCTTACGGAATGCCTCTAGCGGAAAGATGCCGGAAGGAGCTGATTCTGCCGGACACCATTCCGTTTGACGACCTGCGCCTGTCCGGCGAAAAGCTTTCACGGACGGACGACGAAAGATGCCGTGCCGATCGTGATTCGGAAAGTGGCCGGAGCCACAGCCAGGGCTTCTTCCAGCTTCTCCGGAGAATTGACCCGCTGATTGTTGATGGCGTAAATGACTTCGCCAACGTTCACGCCGTGCTTGGCAGCCTGACTGCCAGGTCGAACGCTTTTGACGGTGACGCCAGCCACGGGGGCCGCGACAACGGTCACGCCAAACTTGTTGGTAGCCGGTCCTCCGGCGGGTGTTGGATCCGGCGGTGAGTCGCCTGCTCCCAGAGACTTGGGGAATTCTCCGACGGCAATCGTCTGGCCGTTCTGGAAGATGTTGCCGCCAGCGGTTTTCAGCTGACCATCCGGGTTTTCTTCGTCGAACCGGTTTTCCACATCCGCCCGCAGCAAGCTGGTGAACTGCTTCCAGTCGAAGGTTTCGTTCGTATTTTTTTCCAACAGACTTCTCATGGATTCGGTGAACAACCCGCCTCTCATGGTGTTGCTGTTGAGACTCATCGTGTACGCCATCAGTGTTTCCGAACTGCCCGGAATCTGGCGTACCTTTTCGCCTCCGGCGATCTTTGGTCGGTCACTAGCTTTCATGTTCTTGTAATTGTTGTAATACAGAGTGAACTGGCCGGGCGAAGACGACGACAGATCAAGAAATCCTTCCTGATCGAAGAACAGAGCCTGAAACAACGGAGCCGTTGTTTCCAGCGGTGGCAGGACTGCCGGACCCTCGACGCGAACCGTGGGCAGTTTTTCGTAGTTGGTGCAGGCATCGGTCACCAGCATTCCCAGTCGCACGCCGCGAGCCTTAATCCGCTGAATAATCGTCTTGCGCAGCACCCCGCTGTCGTCGCCGGCGTCGAAGTCAGTCGCAAAGCGAAACCAATGTTCATCTTCATTTTTGTCCCAGAATCCATGGCAGGCCAGATACACCATCAGCGTGTCATTTGGTCCGACTTTGATCTGGTCAATTTCGTTCAGGAGATTGCGAGCTGTCAGCTTTTGGGAAAAGTCGCCTCCACGACCCCACGGGCAGTAGTACCGAAGACTGCGTGAAGCCACCGAATCAATGAACATTGAGCGAATGACGCCCTGATTGACTTCGAAGCCCTCACCCAGATCCGGATCATCAGTGTCGCAGGCAATAATCAGATGCAGGGTGCCTTCGGCGGTGAGGCTGACATTCGTCCCCTGACGTTTGCCGCGTTGTGCCATCTGTCGTCCGGGTGGTTGCGGTTGTGTCACCACATCGGGGCTGAGTTTTCGCGTCGGCTGACTGGTCAGTCCGACCTCGCGAGTCTGAGTGACTGGAATGTCTCTGACAGGCTGCCGTGTTTGAGCGTCCAGAATTCGCAGCGTCGATCCTGCCGGAGCACCGATGCTTGATCTCTGACCGGCAGGAATTGTGTTCAATTCCAGCGGCGGGAAAGGTGGGTTCACAACCGTGACAATGACCGGTGAAGCGGTGTCGTTGATCACAGTGGTCTGCGGCCGCTGAGCCTGAACAGCACCGGCCCCAATGATCACAAGCATCCACAGAGCCGCAGTTCGCGGTAGTATCCGAACGAATCCATGCATGAGAGTCTCCAGGGAAATGAGTCGCTTGAATAATAGAATGAAACCGGCCGACCGAGACCAGCCGGTTTCAGCAACGAGAATCGCTTGCGCCTTTGCCGAGAAACTACGGTCCGACGTAAGGAACCAGACTGTCGTCAGGGACCGGAAACGAACCGGCCGTGCGATAATAGATTCGCCAGACTTCCACAGCTCCGTTATGCATCTTTGGGCTGACGCGGAACACGCCATGCTTCAGTTCACGACCAGGTTTGGTGCCCAACCCGGCAAGGTTGTCCCGGTGATTCGGCAGGATGCGGTCGCCTTCGAGCTGGCGGGCATAGAAGTACACTTCGATCATGCCGATATCCTCGGTGACGCCCAGCAGTTCCGCCGTGGTTTCGCCTTTCCCGGACTGAGCAAATTCAAACGCCGCAGCGGTTTCGCTGCCCATCTGGTATCCGGAAATCGTGCGAGTCGAATGGTCATTGCCGCCGGAGACGTTCGCCAGAATAAAGCCTTCCGGATGAGAGGAATCCGGGCGGATCACTTTGCCGGGACTGGTCAGCAACCAACGCATGGCGTTCTTGGGATGAACCTGAGCAAAATCCACCAGCGGCTTGCCACTGGCATCGACACGTCCGGTTTCGCGAGCAAAGCTGTCAATCCCGTCGATCAGCACAGCCGCTCCGAATACTCGTTCCTCTTCGGGAACTGAACGGGAAGCGTAGCCAGCCTCAGGAGTACCGTGGTCCGTCAGTCGAATCTGGTACTCCTGACCGACCATGTCCGGAGAAATCTGGAGGAACTTCACATTGTGGTACAGCGAATCCTCGTGAGGATCGGTCAGAAACGGCAGCACTTGTCCGCCAACCAGAATCTCCACATTGAAGCGTCCGGTCGGTTCGGGACACTTCGGTGTGGGAACGACCAGCTTGCTGCCGGTTGATTCAATCTGACTGAAACCGCCATTCTGATAAATGATCGTCAGGCTGAACTTCAGGTCGTTGGTGGTGGTTGTTGCCAGAGCTGCAGGCCCCGTGGAATCGAACTGCCCCATCACCACCGCATCCCACTTCAACGTGGTTAATACGGTTCCGGTGCCGGCCGGGTCGCTGATATCCAGCTGAGTGGGATCAGTGGATGTGTCACTGAAATTGCGTGCGATCGCTCGCGTATCCAGAACAAATCCAACCTTTTCCGTCTTCAAAGCAGAAATCAACTCTCCCTGCAACGCCTTTACCGTTCCTGCGAATGATGGATCTACTTTTCCATCACTGTTTGAGAACGGCATGACGGCAACGCGAGGAGTTCCCGACACTTTGGCCTTGAGCTCAACGGCAATCTGAGGCCCCAGTTGAGTTGCCAGTTCGGCCGCATCTTTGGGCTGACCATTAACGCCTTCAGTCGCCAGAAAACAAATTGCTGTCGCCAGCAGGCAATGAACGCTACGCATGATTGATGTTTCTCCTTCAAAAAGGGTATGGGGACAGAGAGCGCTGCGTTCACGCCCTGTGCATAGAGCATTGCTGCGGCTTCGAATTCAATCGAACCCGCAGTGAGTTGAGTCAATCAGATGGTTCCCATCCCCCTCTGAAGGGGATGAGAGGCATAACAGCGCGTCAGCATTCAGAACGAACGGGCAAATGGCCTGTGCTCTGTAATGATTCCGCTGCGCCACCTGTGGTCTCACCACGTGATGTTCAACTGGCGAGAAACTCCGACAGGAGAATCCGCAAGTTTCCAGGATTCCCTGAAGAAAAATCGACAGACGTGATTCTTTCCCGCGATATCACGAAACAAGCGTCGCAACCGAAGCTGCGACGCTTGTGATGTTCGAGACCGCTCAGCGACAGAGATCGCCGTTCCGTGCGATCCTTACTTCTCCGAGATCTGCCAAACCTGATGCTTAGCGCCCTGGTTTCGCTGCAGTTCCTTACGTTCTCCGTTCTTGCTGACCGCCAGTGCACCGTTTTTCCTCAGAATGATTGACCAGCCACTGGAATTCTTATGCAGAACCCATTCGGTCGTGTCTTTGTCATATCCAACGAAACTGCCAGGCTTACTCTCTCCACTCGTGGTCAGGTATTCACCCTTGTTGCCGCCCCCTCCTTCACCGGTGCATTCAAGGTGGTAAATCCCATCACCCTGCTCGTCCTCACCTTTCTTTCTCAGAATAAAGCCCACGTCTTTGTTGGTAATTGTGTTGAATTTGGAAACCATCACATGGGCTCCGTTCGAGAATTTTTCCGCCGCCATTGTGCTGCCGGCAAACATGGCAGTAAGTGCGACGATACCTGCAGTGATTGTCTTGTTCATTGTCTTCTCCGGTTGGAAATGGGATGCGACCGTTTTGGTCTTTGTCCGGCCGAACGAATCAATCCGGCCTCACAACCCCAATGCTCAACCAGCCCGAAAGTCCGACAGGGCCACGGCATGGATTTCCCAAAATTTCCTCGGCGACACGTCTTTCCCCCGGATTTTTCAGATGAATTTCACCATTTTGGTCGCTCCAATCGCTGGTCTGATTTACGGTGACTGCCAAAGTAGGCTTTCCCTTCGCAGCACTCATTGGGCCTTGAGTCGTGAACAGC
>JAGQPY010000310.1 GCA_020426485.1 Planctomycetaceae bacterium | reverse complement strand
CCGGGTTGCGGCCATTGGTGGCGTCGTCGGGAAAGAAGTCGACGGCTGGTCTTTCGCGCGAACACGAAATTGTCGTTTCCGGTTCCGGAATGATCAGCATCATCGGCGGCAAATGGACCACCTATCGTCGCATGGGACAGGACGTCATCGATCTGGCTCAGCGAACGGGTGACCTTCCCGCCGGTCGAAAGCGGTCGAACACTGCCTCCCTGAAACTGCACGCCGCGCCAGTGGACCTTGAGGTCCTGCCCGAAACGGATCATGGCATTAACAGCCTGGATCCGCTGGTGATCTACGGCACAGATGCCGCCTTCATTCGAAAGCTGCACTCTGATCAGCCGGAACTGAATCAACGGCTGCACCCTCAGTTTTCCCACACCGCCGCCGAAGTCATCTGGTGTGTTCGTCACGAAATGGCCCGAACCGTCGAAGACATCCTCGCCCGCCGTACGCGCATGCTGTTCCTGAACGCTCAGGCCGCCATGGAAGCCGCAGACGCCGTTGCCACGCTGATGCAAACAGAACTCAACCAGCCAGCGACGTGGAAAGCCGAGCAGATCGCCGCCTTTCAGCAAACCGCTCGCACCTTCAGCATTGGAAGTTCGTAAAGCTGAACAACCGGCGGCAATGGTCTGCTCTTCGCGCGGAGAATCGGGGCGATCGTCCCTCGCCGAACTCGCAAGCATTCGAGATTCCGGTCCGTAGCCGAATTCGTAAGAATTCTGGATTCATCGCGCGCAAGTCCGAATTTTTACGAATCCGGCGACGGCGTCATTCAGTCTCACTCGATGTTCAACGAAACAGCGAATCCCGAGCCGTGTCCTGTCGCAGAAGCTCGATTCTGGCCAGAAACTGTTGTCGTTCGGCCGCTCGCTGAATTCGTTGCAATGGTGGCAGGAAGTCGCCTTCAACTTCCTCATCGCCGCTGGCTTCACGCACAATCGCATCGCTCAGCCATCGACCAAACCGCTGCAGCAACGGGTCTTCCGCGGAGACGAACATCTGAGCCGTTCCGGGGTTTCCCTGGCGAGCCGTGCGTCCAATCAATTGCCGGTCCATGCGTCCCGACAGCTGGCACTCGGCGACTACCACATGCAGACCACCCAGCGACGACACATCGGCGGCAAGGGGAATATCGGTTCCCCGTCCGGCCAGATTCGTGGCGATCGTGACGGCCCCTTTCTGCCCGGCTGCCGCTACCACCTCGGCTTCTTCCCGCGTTTGAAGTCCATTCAGCAATTCGAACGCAACACCCTGCTGATTCAGAAGTTCCGCGATGGCTTCGCTGTCGGTGATCGACTGAGTCCCCACCAGCACCGGTTGACCGATCGTCTGCCGTCGAACGACGTCTTCCGCGATGGCTCGATGCTTCGCTGCCAGACTGACAAAGAACCTGGCCGGCAGAACCTGTCGTTGCGAGGGAACTCGCAGCGGAATTTTTGCCACCAGAACGCGATAGACCTGCCGAAATTCGTCTTCACAGCCGACCGCCGTTCCCGTCATCCCACAGAGGCTGGGGTACAACCGAAAAAAACGCTGGCGAGTAATCTGAGCGGCGGACTCTTTTTCCTGAGTCACCGTCAGTCCTTCGCGGACTTCAATGGCCTGGTGAAGACCATCCTGCCAGGAACGATCTTCGAAGATGCGCCCGGTTGTGGAATCGACAATACGAACTTCGCCATCCACCACCACGTAGTGAACGTTTCGCCGAAACAGCAGTCGAGCTCGCAGAGCCTGCTCGACATATCCGGTCCACGGTCGCTGCAGCACGGCCGTGGGAATCAGCACGTCCGCTTCATAGCAGCGACGCAATCCCTCTGACGTCAGACTGACCGAGCCGTGGCCCGAATCCAGTCGATAATGAATGTCCGGCTGCAGCAGCTCGGCCAGTTCCGCCGCGGTTCGATGAGCCTGCAGGTCCGGGGCCGGACCGTCCGCCGAAACGCTCAACACCAAAGGCGAAACCGCGTCGTCAATCATCACGCTGTCTGCTTCGTCCACCACCGCCCACGCCAGACCTCGCTGCATGGTGGCACGTTCCTGAAGTCCACCGTGGCGCAGATTTTCCATCAGCCGACTTCCCAGCCGAACAGAATTCTGCTGCCGCAGCGTCAGCTGATCTCGCAGATAATCAAACCCGAATTCATGCCCGGTACCGTAAGTCGCGTCGCAGTCGTACGCCCGACGCTTGTTGAGCGTTTCGTCGCGGTCCTTCGTCAGACCAACCGTCATTCCCAGCGCGGCAAACGCCTTCGAAGCCAGTTCCGCATCGCGTTCCGCCAGATACGAATTCGGCGTCATCACATGCACACCTCGCCCCGGCAACGCCAGATGTATGGCCGTTGCGATCGCCACGAAGGTCTTGCCTTCGCCGGTCTGCATCTGAGCAATACAGCCGTGACACAAACTGATGACGGCTCTCAGCTGCACGTCGTACAGGCAAACGCCGTGGCTGCGTCTGAGTGCTTCCACAGCCAGCGAAATTCCGGCGACCAGCATTTCCGGCGAACTGACCGACAAGCCCTGAATCAACTGCTGCCGCAGATGCCCCGTTTCCCGCTGCAGGTCGTCTTCACGACAACTCTCCAGCGAACGAGCCAGTTCGCGGATGTGGGGAATCAACGAAGCCGCATCGCGAACGTTGAACACCGGCACTCGGGAACCCGTCTGGCGACCAGACACATTTTTTGCGTCAAGCGACATTTCTAAGGCTCCGCACCATTGCCGTTGAGCGTAGATTTTTGACGCCCCGTCCACCGTTTGCATACGCATCGATCTGCAGAAGGCATCTTCGCCCAACGTCTTCCGCTGCTCCTCCCCCAGAGCATTTGGGGGAGGTCGAACAGCCGCAGCGATGTTCGGAAGGGGGCACTGCAGCGGGTGTTCGCGCGGCGGGTTCCGTGCAATGGCCCTTCCCCGGCTCGGGCCTTGCCTCGCCGACCCCTCCCGTTCGCTTTGCTCTCGGGAGGGGAACTGGATGCCGAGAAGCCAACGGCGAAACAACTCCGAAATCTGAATCGCGTTCTCATACAGCGTCGCGTCCCCACTACCGGAACGCCCATCGTCGGACTTCCCGTGGACGAAGCGACCAGCGGGAGCGTGTCGGCGATTAAAGGTGCCACGTCAAACGGTTCGCCACGCCATCGGGTCAAGGGCGAAGCCCTTGCTGCTGCAGCAACGTTTCTTCTCCCGGAAGAATGCTGATCGGCAACGGCCCCTGTTGAGAATTCATTGCAGGCTCCGGCGGATTCATCACCGGCTGAGCGACCTGGTCTCCCGGACGATGCTGCGTCGGCTCTGCAGTTGATGTATTTCGAAGCGCACTGTGGAACGAAAAGCCTTCGCCGGAACCGGCCACCGCTGCAGGAGTCGGAGAAGCCGTTACAACTTCCTGCTGAGTGCCCCGTTCTCCGTCCATCAGCGAACTGATGCGGTCATGCATCCATTCCTGATGCCCCGGATCGATGGCTGGGCGAGCATGTCGGGACGTCAACAGAATGCCCAGTTCCTTTTTCAGCTTGATCAGTGCAATGGCGTGGTCGACCTGAGCCTGCACGAAGGACGCTTCTTCGTCCGCCAGACGTTCCATGGAGTCCAGCAGATCTTCCAGCAGCAGCGTGGCCGAATCTTCCGCCATCGGCAGCACTTCGAAGCGATCTTTCAGATACGCCGTCTCGTTTTCCGACGCCATCATCGACTGGTAGCGACTCAGCACTTCCGACCAGGCCGTCGCGACTTCACGATTGGCAATCTCCACATCAGTCAACGACTTTTCCACGGTCGCTCGGAAGACGTTGATCGACCGCTTCAGTTCCCACTGACGCTGTTCGTACTTGGCATTGGCCGCTCGATTGCCCAGCGGCACTTCGAACTCCATGCCCACCGTATACCCCGGTCGGTTGTCGCCGAACTGCCCTTTCAGAGCGCGGTTCAGATTAGAGTTCCCCGACAGATCTGCGACGTACGACTTGACCAGAAAGTCCAGCCTTGGCAGCAGTTCATTTCGACTGACACCCAGTCGAACACTGGACGCTCGCATCTGCCGAATTGCTTCCGAAATGTCCGGTCGATTGATCAGCGCCGTCTGCAGAACGCTCTGCAGATCCGCACATTCCGTCACCATCGACGGAGATTCCGTAGGCATCAGTTCCGTCGGCCCGCCATCCAACATTCCGGGCGAATTCACCAACAGTCGCAATTGAGCTTCCGCGTCCTTCACACGAGCCAGCGTGCGCTGAATGCGTGTCTGTGCTCGGGCGACGGCGGCACGGGCTCGCAGGACCTGCCGAGGAATCGTGTCGACCTGATTGCGGCCCTCCAGAGTTTCCAGAACTCGCTGAGCCGAAGTGAGCAGTTTCTGACGCTGGCAGAATTCTGATCGAGCACGGTACAGAGTCCAGTAGGCTTCCGTCACCTGAATCAGATGATCCTGCAAAGCATCCACGACTTCGTCTTCCGACGCATTGGCCTGAATACGAGCCAGAATAATTTCGCTTTCGTTATACGGTCGTCCGGCTCCATCCAGCAACGGTTGACGGTAGCTGACTTCCAGACGAGTCGTCGCCTGATTGTTGGGAACGAAGAACCGCGAATTCTGGTTCTCATGTCCCAGATTCTGAGCCACTCGAAATTCACCGCCGTGCAGGTTCTTTTGACGAAGCCCGCCAAAACCGTAAACGTTGCGTGTCAGCAGCCGGTCCTCGCCGTTGCCGGTCGTCAGAGTATTCCCGACCGGATCATTCAGATCGTCGTAGGTGGCCGTCATGAAGGCCGTCCAGTCGAATTTGGCCGACTCCTGAACAACGACCTTGTACTTGACTTCCGGTTCCACCTGAATGGCGACCACCTGCGGCGAATACAGCATCGCATCCTGCAGCAGCAGAGAAACATCGACCGGCATGCAGGACTGGCCCAGACCGTTGGAACGCCGAACATACTCATCCCACCACGGACGAAAACCAACCGGCAGGTCCGCCAGTCGAGGTGTCATCACCGAAGACAATCCCAATTCCTGAGCCCGCCCCGCGCGACCGTGATAGGGACCCATCAACTGGTTGCCGTCGCATTCTGTATTCGCACGATAGCCCGATGTCCCCGGATAAGCTCCAAAGAACGAATGGCCTCCAACACCGCTTCCGCTGGCCGGACCGCAAAGGCTTCCCGCACCCACCATGGGTCCTCCAACGGCTGGCGAAAACAATTGATCGGGCGCTGGCATGCTCATCGAATGTCCGCCGTGAGGAATCTCCTCCACAGGGATTTGTTCGATCGGCTGCTGAAACTGTTCCGGCTGTACCAGCGGCACCGCCTGCTGAAACTGCATTCCCGGAACGGTCGGTGTGATTTCAATCAGCGGAGTCGGACTTCCGAGCACCTCCTGCGAAGATTGCAACGGAAGCGAATTCACCGCAGGCGCTGACTCTTCAGCAGCCGCAGGAACGTCGGGACGAGACGGTGCATCGCTGACCGGAATCTCGGGCACCGCGCTGGCCGCAGGCGGCTGAGTCTCCGGAACCGGACCGGACGTCGTCGGTGGATTGTGAATTACTCTTGGCGTAATCAGCATCGGTGCTGCCGGAGCCGGCGTTCGAGCACCAGACTGTGGCAACACAGAATCGGATACGTCCTGTGAACCGATGTTCCCTGGCTCGGGCGTCTTCCCGTCATCAACCGAACTTCCTGCCGACGAATTCGGAAGGGCCGGGAAGGGCGATGGTGTCAACACCGTACCCGCTGGCGGGACAGTTCCTGTGGGCGGAGTCACAGGAGTCGGCACCGCTGCGCGAAGATCCTGTTCCGGCTCACCCAACGTCGGAAGCGGCGGTAAGGCCGGCCTGGACTCCAATGAATCCTGTGCTGTAACATCGCCCGCCGACGGAAGCTGAAACGGCATCAGGGCGCTGGCAGTCTGGGATTCGTCATTGCTTGAAGCAGACGCCGTTCGCACCGGTGCACGGACACGAAGCGTGGGGGTTGTAAACACGGATTTTGACCCACCGAAAGAATCGGCTGTCGGCGGTCGCTTCATCAAGCGGTCACTTGAGTTCGCGTCCGGAGTCGTGCCTCTGGGCTGGATGTGAAAACCGTCGGCAGGCATGTCCTGACGAGAAATAATCTGCAGACCCGGCCATGGCTGGTCATTTTCCGGAACGACGCGAGGCTGGTTTTCGGTCTGCTCCGATCCTGATGTACCGGGAACCATCAATTGAATGGCTGTAGGAGTGGACGACACTGTCTGGCTGGAGGCAGTCAGGCGAATCGGCGAATTCAGAAAGCACCACGCGCCAAGACAAACCACACACAACAGCGCGCTCGCCCAGCGCGAAACCGATGTCGTCGCACGACGTTCGGTTTGACCGGAAATCTGCGACACCGTTCCGAAATCGGCCCGTGTCGGATTCTCTGGTATTTTGCTCATTCCACGACCACCCCATGCGCAATGGCGCTGACAGGATTCTCCCGTTCGGAACTTCGTCACATTCCGTCTGTTCGGAACAACAAATCCAGTCGTGCACGATCGTTAGATCAAGAATGAGGAGCAAAGTTTACCCAGCCTGCCCGGTCGTATGGCCTCCGGCGATCGAATCGCAGTGCAGCCAACCGTCCAATGAATCGGCCAATTCTGCTGAAGCACCAATGCAAGCGCCGTCGAGCGTCCACTCAAAGAGTACCCATCACGCTCCGCCGTGATGAGCCGCGCAAGACCCGCCGACAGGAGACGTGTTGCCGTCGTCCGGAACGTCAGCGTTCGGTGTTTTTATTGAGAGCCGTTCTTCCGGATGCCCTGAGGCATCTGAAAGGACGATGCCCAGCGCCGTAAATTTTTATCGTTTAACCCCAATACCGTTCAA
>JAGQPY010000030.1:2037-25580 GCA_020426485.1 Planctomycetaceae bacterium | reverse complement strand
CGGACAGGCGATGTTTCAGCTGGGTGGAAAATACTGGACACAATTCGCGCCGCTCATGTACGACGCTCTGCTGGCAGATCAGAATGCCGACGGAAGCTGGGCATACCCGGACGGCACTCTGAAATACAACACAAGTTATCCAACATCACTGGCCATCCTGACACTCACTGTCTCAGCCAGACAGTTGCCCATTTATCAGCGAGAAGAATAGCCTCGCTGCAAAAAAATTCTTCCTTCACCTCGCTCTCTGGAGAAAACCATGACATGTTCTTTTGCAAGGCGCGCAGCCGATGACAAGATCCAGTACGACGGACTTCCCAGTCCGTCGAAACGGGTGACGAACTGTGATGTCCGTGCGACGACAGGGACGTTCTTATCGACCAATGGGCTCAGATCCTTCCTGTCAGTCCTGTTGATACTTTCAACGGTGTCCCACACCATCGCGGACGAAAAAGCAGATGCCAAACCTGACACCGACATGCAACAAATCGACGCATGGGTCGAACAGCTGGGGCATCAAACACTCACCAAACGAGTTCAGGCGAAGAAGGAACTTCTGAATGCTGGAAAGACCGCGATTCCATCGCTGGCAAAGGCGGCTTTGTCAGACAAACGAGAAGCCATTGAACGATCGATCGATATTCTGGGGGCTCTGGCTCAGTCGAAAGATGAAGAAACGGCCGACGCCGCCCGCGTGACTCTGAAGATGCTGAGTGAAAGCAAACAGCCGTCAACGGCCGAACGAGCAAAGTCTGTGCTGAACACGAAAGAAGCTGACGGCATTAAGCCGTTCGAAGGCTGGGACAAGGCAGGTACTCCATTCGCTGGCGGCGGTGGGACTCGCAGCGTGTCTGTTTCCAACGTGAACGGAGTGCGCACGATCACGGTTGTGGAGAACGGCCGAGAAACTTTCATTCAGGAAGTTCCTGGTCGCGGCATTCGAGTGAAGACAGAAGATGATGGAAAACCCATTGATGTCATTGCACGAAATGCGGCAGATCTCGAGAAACGCCTGCCGGAAGTGCACGAACTCTACAAACAAGCCACATCGGGCCCGGGGCTGACCACAGGTTTCGGTCAGGTCGGCGCATTCCCGTTCGCGAATGCCAACGCGGTGGCGATTGCGAACTGCTGTCCGCCTTCTACACTCAATTCTGCAGGCCAGGTTTCTGCCAACCAGATGCTGCTGCAACAGTTGAATGAGCTTAAACGCAGAATGGCGGGCAACCCGGCCATGCAGCAGCTTCTCGACCAGCAGATTCAGGCAATGTCGAAGGACTGAATGATTTCATCTGACGACAGCTGCGTTTCGGTTTTCGTGACCGAACTCGGTCGGCCCAATGAGATCGATCAAGCATCGTCATCAAACGGGCAGCATCTCTCCACCGGCAGGGCAACCGATGTTTCCTTTTTTGATCTGAGGATCGGAAACCCGTATCGCGTTTCACGTCCAGGTGGCCCTGATCTCGCGGCCTTCTTCAAAAGGGGGCTTGAAGCGTTTACCGTTTCTGTATCTGGAAATGCGGGATTTGAACTGTTTGATTCTTTCCTTTGGGGGGGGCGGATGAAATCGGTTTACATCTTCAGGGCATTCTTGAGTTGGTCTTCGACCTGAGACGAAAACCACAGTTGAAACTGATGACCATCGTCTTCCATCTTTGCACGTTCACGGTCAATCAGGCGTTTCCAGGCAGCCGCTCTTTCGTCACCGTCAGCTCGGTCGTGTTGATCTTTCAGCCATTTTAGTGAGGTTGCAGAGTCGTTGATTCTGCCGAGTCGATCCTGAAGTTCCTGAATGGCAGGACATGCTTCCGTGCGAAATCTCTCCGGGACGACGGCGATCACCAATTCCAATGTGTAGCGCAGTTGTTTTCCGGCGATCCGAAAGCGATGAAGTGCTGTCTGGTCCCTGGAATCGGCCGGAATCGCATCAAAGAAACCATTGACGGCCGAAGTCAGTTTCCGTGACGCGAATTTTCCAAACCTGTCCGTGCTGCCGGAATTCGAGGTCTGACTTTTTTTGCGGATTGATTTCAAGAGCTTCCGGACACGTTCGTCAAAACCATCAACGCGTTTCAGTCGTTTGAACAGCGAAATTACCGACTTTTGTGCTTCCAATCTGTCAGCCCGGACCGTCTCCAGCCAAAGTCGGTTGTCAGGATCGGGGGAGACGGCAACGATCTGTTCCAGTCGGGAGATCTGAACGTCGCAGTTGCGAGCCGTATCGACGGAACGACGAATTCGTTTCAGCAGTTTTTGCATCTGCTGACAGCGGCGACGAGGCATCAGATCCCTGTACAGGACCATCGCTGCCGCTGCTCGACGTGTCCACACTCTAAGCTGATGGACATACTCGACATCCGTGTCAGATCGTTTGGCAGCCAGAGGCAGAAGTCGCAGAACTGCCTTGAGCCGATTTTTCAGGGTGTGGACAGCAACATCGGCAGGCCGATCGTTTGGAGATGCTTTGTAAATCCACTTTGAAGGTAGTCGGGGGATAATCTGTTTCACATGCCCTGCCTCGCCAAAGCCCGTGACACTGCGTCAAGTCTGTGATGAGGCGGCAGCGTTCTGCTTCTGGCTCAACTGAATTCGCCACGAATGTATTGTTGCGTCGCTTCTGCCTCAGGATTCTCGAACACATCCGCTGTGTTGCCAAATTCCACCAGATACCCGGTGCGACTTCCGTTGCACGTATCAACATACATGAAGGCTGTCTTGTCAGCAATCCGCTTTGCCTGCTGCAGATTGTGAGTCACGATGGCGATCGTATAGCTTTGTTTGAGTTCCTGCATCAGATCTTCGATGCGGCGTGTCGCAATCGGATCAAGGGCGGAACACGGTTCATCCATCAGCAGAACCTGCGGTTCGGTGGCGATTGCCCGCGCGATACACAGCCGCTGCTGTTGTCCGCCCGAGAGTGAAAGACCGCTCGCCTTCAGATTGTCCTTCACTTCATCCCAAAGTGCTGCTCCGCGCAGTGCCTTTTCGACCTGTTCTGCAACATCCCCTTTAAAGCGATTCAGTCGCAGTCCGAATGCAACATTGTTGTAGATGCTCATGGCAAACGGATTCGGCTGTTGAAACACCATGCCGATGTATCGACGCACGGCAACGGGATCGATACCAGGCGCATAGATGTCGCGACCTCGAAAATGAACATGTCCTTCGAACTGAAACCCCCGAACCAGGTCATTCATGCGGTTCAGACATCTGAGAACCGTACTCTTTCCGCAGCCGGAAGGTCCGATCAGCGCGGTGATTGAACCCTGATGAATCGGAAGACGGCTGTCGCGAACGGCACGAAAGGCACCGTAGTACAGATTCCGAATATTGCAGTCCAGAACGATGCGGTGATCACTGTCAAGGACGGCTGTGGTGGCGGCAGCAAGGTTTGATGTTATCATGGTTCTGCTGTTCTGCGTCAGTGAGACTTCAGGGTCGAACGGGCGGAAATCACCTGTCCGGCAATGTTGGTCATCAGCACCATCAATACGAGGATCAATGATGCCGCCCATGCCATTTCGATCTGGTTTTCGAACGGCATCCCTGAAAAGTTGTAGATGAAGACAGCCAGAGAGGCTGTTGGCTCCATGACCTGTGACTGACCGTCTTCAAAAATCCAGTAGTTGCTGAAAAGTGCGGTAAACAACAGCGGAGCCGTTTCTCCCGCAGCTCGCGCGACTGCCAGCATAATTCCGGTCAGAATTCCCGGAAGTGCCGTGGGAAGAACGATCTTCCAGGAGACCTGCGTCGGAGTGCAGCCCATTCCAATCGCCGCTTCCTTCATCTTCACGGGGACCATTTTCATGGCCTCTTCCGAGGTGAGCACAATGGTCGGAAGCATCAGCAATGCGAGAGCGACGCCACCGGCAGGCGCGGAGAATGTCCCGGTGGCCAGCACGACCGTGGCGTACGCGAACACACCTGCCAGAATGGATGGCAGCCCAGTGAGGGTTTTTGCGCAAAACCGAGTGATCGATGCAGTTCTGCTTTCCGGAGAAAACTCTGCCAGAAACAGGGCTGTCAGGATGCCCAGCGGCACGGACAACACAGTGGCCAATGAGACGATGACAATTGTTCCGACGATCGCATTTCCAAAACCCCCGCCGGATTCAAATGCGGTCGGGGGCAGGCCGGTAAACAGTTCCCATGAGAGCTTTTTTCCGCCCCTCCACACCAGCATCACCAGAACGCTGAACAGTGGTACGCAGGCAGCGATGGTGACGATTCCCGTCAAAACACTCATGATCAGGCTGAACAGCGTTCGCGGATGGCGGAGCGAACGTTCGAGTGCCGGGAAGTCAACGTCCTGAAATTCTTCTGTGATCTCGACGAGCTTCACTTTCCGCCTCCGACCAGTCCCGCAGTTGCTCTCTTCAGAATGACCACGCCACCGAAATTGACGGCCAGAGTGATGGCCAGCAGAGTCAGGGCCGCATACATCAGTACCGGCTCCTCCGTCTTATTGGCCTCGGGAAAGTGGTTTGCGAGTAAGGCGGCCAGCGTGTTTGCCGGTGAAAACAATGACACGCTGATCTGATTCGAATTGCCCACGAGCATTGCCAGTGCCATCGTTTCACCAAGGGCTCGGCCGAAGCCGAGCACCAGTGCTCCAAAGATTCCGGTTGATGCTGTGGGAAGAATGACGCCGAAAATGGCTTCCCAGCGAGTTGCTCCCAGCCCGAAAGCCGCCTCTTTAACCTTTCGAGGCACGCTGCTCAGTGCGTCCCGGGAAATTGCGGAGACTGTCGGGAGAATCATGATCGACAGGACGATCGCTGCCGGCAGAATTCCCGGGCCGGAAAGCGAGGTTCCAAACAGCGGAACCCAGCCGAGATTTTGGTGCAGCCAGTTTGCCGGTGGGCGAAGTATCGGAATCAGAACAAAGATTCCCCACAACCCGTAAACGACGCTGGGAATGGCCGCCAGCAGCTCCACAATGTTCTTGAACAGCCATTCGATTTTCGGTGGCAGGAAGTCCTGAGTCAGAAAAATGGCAATCGAAATCCCAAAGAATCCGCCAATCAGCAGAGCAAGGCTTGAGCTGTACAGAGTTCCCCAGATTTCGGGCAGAATTCCGAATTGTTCCTCCTGCAGATTCCATGTTGTGGTTGTCAGGAACGAGGCGCCGTACCGCCGGATCGCAGGCATCGAAGCGGCGGCGACTTTGTACACAATGAAAACCACGAGCCCCGCAGTCAGCCACGCCGATGTCAGTGTGAATCGTCGGAAGACACGATCCGTCATCGTTTCCAGCTTGGATGGTGGAGACGAGATTGACGGCAACGAATTGCCCTGCGGCGGCGACGTAACACTGGTCAAGACAAACCCTCCGGCAGGGACTTCCCTGTGGAACAAGGTTCAGCGAAGTGTTTCAACTCGAATTGTGTTCGGTTCGACGTTCTGTGTCGCAATGGACATTCATTGCTTTGATCGACTATCGAATCGTCTCAACGGCAGCCTGGACTTTTTCAACAACGCTTCCGGGCAGCGGCACATATCCCATCTCCGCGCTTGATTTCTGACCTTCGGTCAGGCACCAATGGACAAGTTTCTTCAATGCATCTGCGACCGCTGCATCTTCGTATTTCTGATAGCACAGAAGCCACGTGTAGCTGACAATCGGATAGGCTTGTTCACCGTCCGGATCGGGAAGCCATGCACGAAGGTCCTCCGGAAGTTCGACAGCCGCCAGCGAAGCCGTTGCGTTTTGAAGCGAGGGTGTCACGAATTTTCCGGCAGAGTTCTCCAGTTCGGCCATCGGCAGCTTTGCCTGCTGAGCAAACCCGAATTCAATGTAACCAATCGCACCGGGAGTCTGCTTGATTGTCGCTGTGACTCCATCGTTCTTTGGTGCAGCGATGAACTTGTCACTCTCCGGCCAGTTGACCGATTTTCCGATGCCGGGGCCTGCTGCGAAATCCGGACTGATGGCGGCAAGATGATTTGTAAACACATAAGTCGTTCCGCTGCTGTCAGCACGTCGGACGACTGTGATCGGCAGGTCCGGCAGAGTTACACCTTCATTGCAGGCTGCAATCGCCGGATCATTCCATGAGGTGATCTGAGCCAGAAAGATCTTTGAATAGGCATCGCGGGAGAGCCGAAGCGGCTTCGCCAGATCAGGCAGATTGTATGACAGCACAACGCTGCCGGCCGTCATCGGCAGCAGAACAACGCCGTCAGTCACCTGTGAAATTTCATCATCATCCATCGCTGCATCGCTGGCAGCAAAGTCTACGGTGTGCTCGATGAAGTCTTTAATCCCCCCGCCGCTGCCTTTGGCCTGATAATCGACGCGAACGTTGTCCGTTGCTGTGCTGTATTCCTTAAACCAACGTCCGTACAGCGGAGCAGGAAAACTCGCGCCTGAGCCCTGAAGTTTGACAGTCTGAACTTCAGCCGATGGTTCGGTGTTCGTCGACGATGAAGAATCACAGCCGATCAGAAGCGCTGAAACACAGGGCAGCACGACAATCAGCATTTTCGCAGGATGGCAGAGCACAGGAACCTCGTCATTGGATTCGCTTTTGAATGGACTTTCTCACACAGCAGTACTCCCCTCTGAATCTTCGGCGTTGAACTGCCTGACAGACACTTCCAGGGGAGTACAACTCCGAGTGCTGGGCCACTCTACGACTGCAGATATGACTTCAAAAGCCGACCGGCACGACAGTCTGCCACATTAACGCAACTTTAACAGAACAGCGGCGCATCCTCGCCGCGATGCCTGTCGGAACGTGGATGTGACGCGGGTATCTCTTTCGCCTCTTCGTCTGAAGGAACAGCGGCATCGAACGGTGCTTTGATCGGCCGATTCAGTGGTTCGTTGCCTGCCGTGACATGTGACGGCATCGTCTTTCCAAAGATCCAGTCCTCACGACCAAAGATCAGGTATTTCAGAAGAATGGGAAGCTCATAAACCAGCAGCAGGACAAAAAGTCTGAAGCCTTTCGGATATGTTTCGCTGAATTCGGTCATATCACGGTGCATGGGGTACAGGGAATGGCTCCATAACTGGAATCGATGCATCCCGACAATGATCGCGAACCAAACCCAAACCGGCGGCACCGGCAGTCGAGACCACAGACACGCCAGCACAGTCACAAAAACGCCGGTGCTGATTGAGACTTTCCAGGGAACGTTGCGGCATACGACCAGAAACCAGGGAACCGTGAACATCAAAACGACAACGGGGGAACGACCAACATCAGGGAGCACCTCGTTGACCAGCCGGCCCACGATTCCGAACAGCGAGAGATAGATTCCGATGACGGCAATCAGGTGCAGAATGTTGATGCCAAAGTGTCCGTGTCGACAGAGGTGCCTGCGATAGATTTCGTCAAAGCGAATACGCAGCGGATTCAGGCGGTCACTGATCTCTGACATTGAATTTTCTCCTTGATTCCGGACGAAATCGTCTGGCTGAACGCTGTTTGAAGAGCGACTCGGCTTCCGGACGTATTCTGTTTAATCTGACGTGTGTATCAGCGAGTGCTTGCCCGGCTTTTTACGCGGTGCGTACCGCCAACGGTGTCTACCGCGAGATGTACGAACCGCGAGATGTACGAACGAAGCAGAGAAGTTGCCGTGTCGGCCATGACCCCCATGGGAGATTGTCGGAGCGAAGTGCAGATACGTTCTGCCATCTGTCGAAGGTCCTGCTCGGATATCAGCAGACCAGGTGTCAGCTTGAATACGTGCGGCTCATACTGGCAGAAGCCAATCAGTAACGGGTTGGAGGCAGCCTTGAGCATTTGCAGGGCATAAAACTTCGACAATCGGCGCCCATTCAGGCCGATGAAAGACCTGAAAAATGAATCCTTCAGCTCAATCCCAATCAACATGCCATACACGCGGACATCTTTGACGTGAGGGAGTTCCGTCAAGCGTTCAGTCAGCAACGTTTGAAGCAAATCTCCCTGCCGACGTACCTGTGTCTCCCAGTTGTCACGTGTGGCGGTCCGCAGGGTGTTGAGCACCGCTGCGTACCCGACTTCGTATCCAAACCTGTCAGTGAACCAGGCTGCCGGATTGGCACCGATATCTTCCATCTGGCGAGCAACCCGGCGATTGAAGAGCGTCGCGGCGAATGGGAACATCATATCGGAGGTTCCCTTGCCGATGGTTACGAGATCCGGCTTCAGACCGATGTCCTGAGAACGCAGGAACGGACCCGTGCGATACATGCCGGTTTGAACTTCGTCAGCAAGTATCAGAAATCCGGATTGTTCCCGCAGAGACTGAACCTCCTGAATCACATGTTGGGGAATCGCTCGAACGCCGCCAACGCCCTGCACCGGTTCCAATTGAACGACTGCCACCCGATGTTCGGCCACAACCCTGCGCAACTGGTCACAGGCATCCGAAGCGAACGGATCGATATCGACCACATCGCGATACAGCGGCCCCACGTTCTTTCGATATGATTCTTTCCAGGTACCCGTCAGTGCTCCAAGCGTCTTTCCGCCGAAGCCGCCTCGCATGATGACGACAGTTCCTCGGTTGGAAGCTGCCTGAGCTGTCAGAGCAATCTGCAAAGCCTGCTCAACGGCAGACCCACCGCTGACGGCAGGAACGAAATTGTCGAGCCCCGTCAGAGCGGCCAGTTCTCTGCTCAACCGACGGTGCAAACCGGAAGCACTGGTTTCCGGCCGATGATCGAGCTCCATTGAGACTTCGGCTTCGTCATCCATCCCCTGCGAAATTCGGCGGCGGACGTCTTCACAGAATGTTGGCGGGCTGTGCCCGCGTACGCTGCAGGCAACTCCGGCAATACCATCGAAGATTCGTCGCGAATTCAGCTCAATCCAGTGCCCGGCCGCTCGAGGTTCTGCTCGGTCAAATCCGACGGTGCGAATGAGTCCGGACAGCGACGGACTGAACAGAGAGCGATAGACGACGTGTCGATATTCAATCTCCGTTTCCAAACGATGCAACACCGCACTGAGCTGATCAGTGAACTCCGGAAACTGACGCCTGACACCTTTCATGAAATGCATCGTTGAAATGGTGTTGGGCTGAAACGTTGTGGAGTGAAACATGGACATCGCCCCTGCCATCCACGCTTTCAGAAGCGATGTTCGCGCGGTCAACGCAGCAAACGGGACGACACCATCAGTGAACGATTCATCGAACACAACAATGTCGGCTTCAGGAACGTCGTCCTTCGCGGCCGCCCATCGGCGCGCTGTCGAAACATCACAACAGCGAATCACCAGGACGTTTGGTGAATTCATTAAGTTTCGAAGTGAAGAGGTACCGCCGCATTGCGGACGCTGTTCGTCCGTGAGTCCGAATTGTGACGCCGAGTTGTCAGCGAACGAACCAGCAAGGACCACAATCCGAATGTTGTGCGGTGCCCGCAGGAGTTCATCCAGATCACTTCCGTCGGAAGTCAGGATTCCCGGGACGAAATCCAGATGATGATTCGGCGTGACCGCCCAGCCTCCAAAGAACGGAAACTGGTGATCCGGATCGACCAGCAGCGTTACCGGAGACCTGCCGGTGAGAGACAGATCCTGCTTCTGTGAAGCGTCGCGAAGGGCGGCACCGGAAACAGCGGATCTGCGCTGCCGATCGGAACGAAAGATGCGAGCCAACGCCGCGGTGTTCGATTGTTTGCAGGTTTGATTCAGGTGAAAGCGCGCCAGCTTGATTGCTCCGCTGAGCGCTTCCTCACGACTGTTCGCAAGAAAAGAGGGGCACGGTTCCGGCGGCTGTGAGTGCGTTTGACGTCGTCGGTGAATCAAAGGTCGGGCGATTCGGTCCAAGACGACGCAGGTCTGAGCGACCCACGGGTTGAGATACAGTCGGAGGAAATTCGGAACCTGTGAATCCAGCATCGTCTGCATTGTTTCCAGCAGAGACTCATGAGATTCTGAGAGCCGAGCCTGTCGATTTTCAGTTGTTGTGGTCATGGGTTCGCGGATTTTGGTATCAGGGGGCGTTTCCCGCAGTCGCAGACAATGCTGATCCTTTCACCCGCGATGTGCGAAACAACGGGGCGAACGATTTCGAAAACCTGTCGCTGTTCACGCACTCTGCTTGCCCGGATTAAAACGCGCGTGCGGCAGATGCTGTCTGATGAAGGTCATGAAAGGTTCCCGATGTTTTTTCCACATGAACAGGTCCACCGAAATGCGATCAGCATCAGCAAATGGCGAATGCGGCATATCGTCGCGCCGAGCGAACCGTAACTGCAGCTTTGAAACAGGCAGTGACTGATGGTGCTGCCAGAAAACCGTGAACTCATCAGCCGTGAGAAACAGTTCGACGTGGAAGGCCAGACGACGAATCAGGGTGTGAAAGAGCCATGCGGAGACCCGGTTCTCTTCCAGACGATCCCAAAGTTGACCAAGGCGGTCTCGCGGAACTGCCAGGGGGTCAATCGCCCGTTCGTCGGTGATTCGATAGTAACGTGAAACGTGAACGGCGCTGTCGGAAGCTCTGCTTTTTCGAATCTCGATATTTGACGAATTCGGGTCAGAAAACACGGCCATCAGATTCGCAGCGGTCGGCTCACACAATGTTGATTCCCGCACAACGTAGGACGCACGCGGTCGAATTCGCAGTTCCAGACCGAGTACAACCAAAGGGCTTTGCCGGTTGTACATTGTTTCACGAAACAACGGGTCTTCTCGGGAAACTTCCACCACTGTTGACGTTGTTGGGTCAAACAGTCGAACTCTTTCGATTGTGTCGCCCAGTGTGGAAACTTCGCTGCCCGATCCGTGCACAGGGACAAAGAACACCGTCCCCATCGCGATGTAAGAATAGTTCGGGACGACAAAGAATTCACATTCGGCGGCATCCAGAACATCCAGACACTGTTTCAGCGTGACACCTGCGTCCGTGATCAATCGATCTCCGCAGACTTCAATTTTGGCACCGGCGCGAAACGTGGGGACGACGGTTCGTCCGGGATGCCGCCAGCCAAAATGATTCACTCCGTTGTTGTAGCCACAGACCGCAACATGCTGCCGATTGCTGTTACAGCACAGGCTCAACAACTCGTCTTCTGAGTCGGGCACAATGGTTTCGAATGACTCTGCACGCCATGCCGGCAGAAACATCGATCCGCATCGGTAAATGAGCCTCGTGACGAAGCGGAATCCGCACACCGCCAGCAGATCCATCGTGAAATTGTTCACCCGTGACCACACAGAATGCGAAGTTCGGGACTCCTTCAAAACCTCGCAACGGCAACGATTCTGTCCGAGCAGAGTGACAGTTCCGGCGTGAGCGGAAGGCGGTAACAGGCCGCGAAGAAATGTTTCTGCTGCTTCCGGAGTCACAAAGCCACAGTGAAGCCCCTTGAGAAACGGGGCCTTCCATGTTTGTCGAGTGAGTTCGCTTCCCGTCCATGAATCAGGGAGCAGTCCTGGGGGCATGGAATCCGGGGAATCATTGTCAGGTTCAAGGCGCGGCAGGACGCATCCAAGGCGTGCAACGATGACGTCAACTTCACCGTGATTTCCGAATTCCGACTGAAGCGCCTCTGCCGTGGATCTTCCCGTTCGCTCGAAGTGATCGTTGAGTCCCGTCACAAAGACGATTCGCGAAATCCCATGCTGATTCAATTCATTCCGCAGATGAACCACGGGAATGGAAGCAGAGGTCGTCCAGCGCGGCAGAAACACAATCGCTGTCGAAATGCTTCCCGTGTTCGCATCGCCCAAATCATTTGGGTACTCGTCGAGCGAAAATTCGACCGTGTCCACCACAGTTCTGTCGGAGGTGACTTCGATTCGTATCAATCCGGAAATCGGTTCGATTCGATCGGGGGCGGGGATTCGCAGTTCATCAATCGCAACTGTCATTGGAGCAATCCTTCCTGCTGTTCAGCAGTTCCGTCAACAGGCTCCAGAACGGATTCACCGTAGTGAAGGCCCTGTCCGCACTGCACGACAGGTGCCAGAGGTGTACCATCGAGATCGTGGGGCTCGGTAATCAGGATCACAGTCGAACCGAGTTCAAATGTTGCAATCCAGTCACCGGAGGCGATCAGACGAGAAGGGTTGAGGGCCTGGTGAGTGATTTGTCGGCCGTGCGGAACAAGTCCGGTGACGAACGGATACGTGATGTGACCAACACCCCACCCGGCAATCATGATGACCAGGCACCGTCCGAGTTCAGTTCGGAACTCCATGATCAGACGTTCGTTCAGAGTGAATACCGGAAACTCGTCTCGCTGATATGGCGGATGAACCAGCAGTCGGTACCCGGGAACATGAGTAACGGCTTCCAGTGTGCCATTCTGGGGGCTGAAGACGCGGTGACAGTCTCGCGGAGACAGAAACAGGACTACGAAACGCCCATTCGTAAAGCAACCGATGTCTGTCTTCGGCGCCAGTGACGACAGTTGGTAGGGAATCTCTTTGGCGGTCATCACGGTTTCGTGTGAGATTCGGCCAACCATCTGAACGGTGCCGTCACAGGGGGCGGTAAAACAACGGTCGGCGTTATTGGCCAGAGGCCTTCGTTCCGGTCGAAGTCCGCGTGTAAACAGTTCATTGATGGATCGATACTCAGAAAACGGCTTCTCAAGTTCTGACTCATCAATGGCGTCGTACTTTCCGCCGTAAACCCGACGGTACACGGACTCCCGCAGGGAAGGCGGAATCGGAAACCGGGAGATTCGGACGCCCAACGCGGCCCCCCAAAGCCCCATCAGTCCTCCATGAATCCTCCGCGCCTGGCGGAACTGTTCAAGTCGAATCCTCATGTTGTTTATGTCTCGTGTTTCAGAACGTCGGCAATGCGCAGGGAGTTGGCGATCAGCGTCAGCGAAGGCCCCACGCCAAGCGACGTTGGCAGGATGCTGCCGTCCACGACGAAAAGGTTCTCGTGTCCGAACATCCGGCAGTTTGAATCCACGACGGAATTGGCGGAATCCACGCCGAACCGCGCCGTACCGCACTGGTGAGCCACATGGTCGCGGGACGGCATCTCGCGTCGGACACATTGCGCTGCCCCGGCGATCTTCAACATTCGCACCATCGCTCTGGCCAGTGCTGCACCGCGAGCCCGGTCAAAATCGCTGAATTGATGAAACAGCGAAATTCGTCCGTCCGCTCGACACTCCACGCGGTTGTTTGGGTTTGGAAGGTCTTCCACAATGCCCACAAAGGGCAGCATGTGGCGGCGCAGCCACCGCAGGACGAATTCGGGAACGCGACCCAGCCCGGATTTCTTCAGCATCAGCAGTCCGGGAACGGGAAGTGACTGTACGATTCCCATCTTTTCGCGGAGTTCGTGTGTGCCGTAGTAGAAGTCCGCAAACCCCAGTTGCTTCGAAAAGGTATCTTCCGCGCAGGTCGCTTTGGCGAACACGCCGACCACCAGCGGAGAATAATGCATCATGTAATTCCGTCCGATCTGCGGATGGTCGAAACCCGATCGCAGCAGAATGCCCGGGGAACCAATCGCGCCCGCTGCAAGAACGTATCTGTGGCCGCGATAGACATGAGTCGCCTTCGTGGAAAGATCAACGACCGACACTCCGTCAACCGTTCCGTCCGGCCTTCGAACCAGGTGACTGACTTCCTGACCAACGATTACGGTCAGCGGCTGCTGGGTCGACAATGCTTCCTGAACCAATTGCGCTGAACTTCGGCGAGCACCCGTTGGGCAGAGAAATCCCGCACAATTTGCACATCGAAGACACTGGTCCGATTCGATCCCCAACGGCAGACGAAACGGATTCAGTTCTGCCTCACGACAACGATGAACGATCCGTTCGTTGACCGGAATCAGAGGCAACGGATCATTATCAGGGACGCCTCGCACAGGATTCAGCGGCAACGGATTGTCGTGATGGCAACCGGGGACTCGGTAGAGTCTTTCCGCAACATCAAACCAGTCTTCCAGGTCCTCGTATCGGATGGGCCAGTCCCACAGATGTTTCGGAAGGCGTTTGGAATAATGCTTTCCGGGATGAAAGTCGTCCGTGGCCGGTCGCATCAGAGCTGCCCCATAGACCGATGTGCCTCCGCCCGGCCCGCTTCCCATGTACAGACGCGAAGGACGGTCGTTCAGCACAATTTCACGACTGTCATAGGGACGCTTTTCAATCAGTGTTGACTGTTCATCACGCTGCTCGGAAGGATGCTGTGGAGAACCGCGTTCGAGCAGCAGAGTGCGACGACCGCTCTGAGCAAGCGCACTGGCCATGGTCCCGCCGGCGGCTCCGCTGCCGATCACGATTACGTCAAAGTCGACGTTCATGCGCTTCCCTGAGTCTGCGTTCGTCTTTAACGGAGTCGGTAATCAGACAACACGGTGTCGATGTCCGCCGCAACAACACACGTCCTGTCCCCTAATATCGTGGCAGTTGTTCAGAGGGCGCAAAGGAACGATGAAGTTGTGATGTGGTTTGGGATTCAATCCGCCAAAAGTTCCGGAAGTTCTTCAAATCTGAATCATGTACTCGCAGGTCGTCAACAAAGCCACACGATAGTTCGTGCAACGAGGAGCGACTGAAGTCAGTTACTTCGCTGCAAAGGATTACGTGCAGATGTGCAAACATCTCACTGTCGCCAGGATGGAAAAGCTTCAGAGGGCATACATGCAGGCCACATTGATTCAACGTCAGTATGACGAGGTGATCGCAGAGAACTATGATCTTGATCCACAGCAGGTCACCGGAAATTCGCTTGATCGGGCGCTGGGGCATCTTGAAAAAATCGGCATCCTGAACCCGGAACAGCCTCCGCTGACCGTATTGGATCTGGGAATGGGAACCGGTATGTTCCTGGAGCGACTGCGGGAACGCAGCCATCGGGAAATCAGACCGTTTGGAATCGATCTTTCTGCCAACATGCTGCGGATTGCCAGACAGAAGCTCCCCAATCTTCAGGCGGAAGTGGATGATGCGGCTTGTTTTGATGACCATTTTGGCGATCAGCGCTTCGACCTGATCTGTACTCACTTTGTCACTGGGTTTGTTGCGATTGAGCACCTGGCGCCGCTGGTCATGAAGCGTCTCGCACCGGGTGGCTACTGGTCCTTCGTTGGGGCAAGCAAGCAGGCGTACCCAAAACTTCGCCGGAAATCTGAGAGTCCGGTACTCCGTGCCTTTCTTGGCGGAGGTCTCGACCTGAGCAAAATGATCTGTCCTGACGATCTGACACATCTCACGGATGTACTCAGTGCCGAGTCATTTGAAACAACCATGGCAGAATGTTTTGAACCGGAACTGTTCTTTGGTTCATTCCACGAATTCATGGAATACGCCTACACCGGCGGATGGCTGACTCCTTTCATTGAAGAACTCGGGCTGAACCGGGCCGGACGAGCTGTCAGGGTACTGCTGGATCAACTGGTCTTTCCGATCAGCGATCATCATTCCATTCTGACCGGGCTCTTTCGAAAACCGCTCACTGCCTGACGTGGTGTAAAGACCGTTCTGCCATCTGTGATTGATGGTGTCGCCGTTCGCGGCAGGAAGCATGAGCCAGACATCTCCGATGTGTGAGACGGATCAGGGAGTGCACAGTTCATGAGAATACTAATCATCGCTGAGGTCTATCTGCCAAAGGTTGACGGCGTTGTCCGACGAACGATGAACCTCATCCGTGAACTTCTGTCCGAAGGAGACGAGATTCTGGTCGTCTGCCCGACTCAGGATGAAGTTGCACAGTCCCCCGTTCCGGTCGTGGGTTTCCCCGGATTTTCATTTCTGCTTTATCCGGAGTACTGCATTGGACGTCCCGATGATCGGTTGACAAAAGTTGTGGCCGATTTTCAGCCGGATGTGGTTCATTTTATCAATCCGTTTGCTTTTGGATTCCAATGCTATGATCTGCTGCAGCACTCAGGAACGAACTTCGCGTCCGTATTTTCGTTTCACACTCTTTACGCTGAATTCGTCAAGCGTTATCCGGTGTTGAGACCACTGTCGTCAGTGCTGTGGTGGCTCACTCGGCACTACCACAATCATTCGGACGTCAACCTGACCGTCTCGACCGTGGCTCTTGAGGATCTCAGGCGGCGTGGGTTTCGGAATGTTGATTTGTGGCGCCCCGCCGTTGACTCCGACCTCTTTCATCCTCGTTCAGCCTGTTCGGAAATGCGTCGTCGGCTGTCGGGCGATTTTCCGGACCGGAAGCTGTTGCTGACTGCGTCCCGTCTTGCGCCGGAAAAGGATATTGAGTTTCTGGCAGAGGTGCTGCGTCAGGTTCCGGAAGCCATGCTGGCGATTGTGGGGGACGGTCCGCATCGAGCTGCACTGGAACGCCACTTTCGAGGACTGCCGGTTCATTTCACAGGCTATCTGCACGGTGAAGACCTTGCTGCGGCTTACGCCTCCGCAGACGCCTTTGTTTATGCATCCCGAACTGAAACCATGGGTAATGTCGTTCTTGAGGCAATGGCCTGCGCTGCGCCTCTGGTTGCTCCGGCCGCTGGAGGGATCTCCGGCCTTGTGGATCACGGGGTCAACGGACTCCTCTATTCGCCGGGAAACATCACCGAAGCGGCGGCATTCGTTCGAACGCTGCTGGAAGATCAGGAACAGCGGCAGCGAATTTCTGAAGCCGCCAGAGAATACGCATCAGGCTGCAGCTGGAGCGAAGCTGCACGCGGAGTCCGCCGGGCTTACGAACGTGCGATAGAACGTCATCGCGCCCTGGTTTCTGACCTGCCGAGATCCACTTTAACTGCTCGTCTTGTTACGCGGCTGCTCGTCAATAGTTTCGCGTTGATGTCAAGCCTGAAGCGACCAGCGAAATCCACTTCCACACTGACAGCAGCATCGACTGCAGAACCTGCATCAGTCTCAGCGCCCGTCTTGTTGCCGAACACGGGGATTTCAGAACCCACATTTCCTGCAGAGTTATCTCCTGAATCCGTTGGAGCGCTCACATGAATCAGATACGTCGTCCTTCCGGCTGGAAGCCACTGACAGCATTCGATTACGGGCTTACTCGAAAACTCAATCGAATGCTGACACGTCGGGGCGTGCAGCCGTTCTTCTCAGCGGTCAGCTCTCTGGGAGACGGAAAATTCTGGTACGCACTGATGTTCATATTTCCCATCGCTCTGGGGGAGACCGGACTGCGTGCAACTGGCCATATGGCTGTTGTTGGAGCGGTGAATCTGGTTCTGTATCGGAGCATCAAACTTTCAACTCGACGCCCCAGACCCTGTAACGCTTTTGAGGAAATCTTCAGCGGCACAGCCCCGCTGGATGAATACAGTTTTCCCTCCGGACACACCATGCATGCCGTTGCCTTCACGTTTATCGCCCTGCTGTGGTGCCCGCAGCTGGCGGTTCTTCTGATTCCCTTCACTCTTTTGGTGGCGTTGTCCCGCGTCATCCTCGGACTGCACTATCCGACGGACGTGCTGATGGGAGCCGGGATCGGAATTGTTGTTGCTCGTATCAGTCTGTTGCAGTTCATCTGATAAGGAGGTCAGCCGTGTTTGGCGCAGCGACTGCCGTGACATCGAAGCCCGCGTCTGCCGGCGGGGAACATCTGCGGGTCAATGACACCGAAGCGTTCAACAGTCATTCGGATTTTCTGTCGGACCGCCCCTATGATCCGGAAGCGGAGTTTCGATCGAACACAGTAAATCGTGAGACACCGAATCGCTCCTGTTTTGATTTTCCGGTGCCGCGAATGTGTGTGCGTGATGGAGCAGCCTCGGCCGCCCGACTACTTCTGGCTCCACTGGGACGTGGGGCGGCCCGGTATCACAGAAAAATGAAAACACCGGAACGTCTGGCCAATGGGCTCGTGATCCTTCTCCCGGGAATCGACGGGTGCACCACGGTCAGCGACAGTATTGCTCGGGGTCTGGATCTTCCGGACAGCCCAATGGCCGTGGAAGTCCACGACTGGCGCAGCTTCCCCGGATGGAATCCACTGCATCTGATGACGTATCGTGAGAATCGTCGTCGCGCCCGCCGGATCGCGGATCACATTCTTGACTACCGAGGCCGGTACCGTGACCGCCCGGTTCACCTTGTGGGACATTCGGCCGGAGCCGGGATGGCGCTCTTTGTTCTTCAGGCTTTGCGGAAACGAATGTTGGTCACTTCGGTCACGCTTCTGGCCGCTGCAGTCTCTCGACGGTTCGACGTGCGGACATTATCGCGACAGACCGAGAATGGCATCTGGAACTTTTGGTCTCGCGGAGACTTTACGGCCGCAGGCATTGGGACGACGATTTTCGGAACGATAGACCGAGTTCGCAGGCCGTCTGCAGGAGCCTTTGGCTTTTGCAGGCCGACAGCAGCACAAGACATTGACCGGATTTCGCCCAGCGCCGCAGAGCGTTTCTTCGACGTCGGCTTCGAGTGGGAGATGTTCAAATACTGGAACTGGGGCGGACATTTTGGTTGCACGAACACCGCATTTATCAAACGTTATGTGGCTCCAATCGTCAATGGGCAGGTGACGACGATCTGTCAACTGCTCCGCAGCGGATGCGTACCAAAGAGCAAGCGGAAGACGCCAGCGAGGCAGTCGACCTTTTGAATTGGCGAAACTGAATCACAGGCCTGGACGGTTCTGAAATTCGTTGAGGTCTCCACGAGTTCTCGTCGAATCGGTGCGGAAGGGTATACCATCACGTCATCTCACTCAGGTCCTTCGTTCTAAACGGATTGCAACGAATGCCGAATTCCATTCACGGATGTCGAACCGGGAATATGTATGCCTTCAAAAGTGACGTTGAGTTTTCTCTGCCCTCAGAGCGAGCAGTCGTGCTGCACCAAAACGACTCACGGTATCGAATTGCCGATGTCCGCGCAAACCGCCTGAATGGCGGTGATAAAACGAATGTTCGGTTCGTGAGATCTCTGTTCGTCAGTGACACACATCTTGGGAATGTGTTTTCGCATCCGGACCGCCTATGTACCTATCTGGCGGGGTTTCAGCCCGACTATCTGTATCTCGTCGGTGACTTCATCGACGGCTGGGAGTTGAGACGCAGTTGGCAATGGTGTCTGAACTGCACTCAAGTGGTGGAGCAACTCAGATGGTTTCTTCATCAAGGCACTGTGGTGAGATATGTGTCAGGAAATCACGACGACTTCCTGAGACATAATCCTTTGTTGACGGAAATGCTTAATCAGAATGGTGTGGAAACGGCAGAACAGTTTGAGCATCGGACGAAAGATCATCGGCGGTACCTTGTGATTCACGGAGACCAGTTTGATGATTATGGGTACTGCTCCGCCATCTTTGAACGAACGGCTACTCTTGCCTACCACTGGCTGCTTCGAGGAAACCGGCTTTGGAATCGATTGTTCGGGGGCCACCACGGAGTCGTCAGCCGTCGGGTCAAAGCATCGTGCCGCACGCTGGCACAACATAATCGTCGATTTCGATCGAAACTGGCAGACTTTGCCCGAAACGCAGACTTTCATGGCGTTATCTGCGGGCACATTCATGCTCCGGAACGAACAACCGTTGAAGGGATTGACTACTGCAACACCGGCGACTGGCTGGAACACTGTTCTGCCTTGATCGAGCATAAGGACGGCCGCCTGGAACTCGACCTCGCTGTACCCCACTGTCACAGCGCTGATCCACGAACGAGGTCTAGCTTGCATCAATTGCGATAGCGCTTCGTGGCATCTGCTGTCGCTGCGTCGACCGCGACGGTTTCTTCGAGCCCGGAATCTCTGCATTGATGGTGTTGAAGGGGATGGGCAGCACTTCGGCCGGGTTTTCAGCGTCGTTGACGACGGCCGCTTCGCCGAAGATTTCTTCGCCATTGTGCCTCAGAATCACGGCATTACCTTCGTCAAACGTCGGCAGCAGGTTCAGCGTAAAAGATGTGGTGGGGCTGGTTTCGGCGGAGTCCGGTCGGCCGTGCGAGCTGCCCCGGGAATCGCTTCTTTAGAGGCATTTGGCTGGCCAACCGCTCATTGCGGTCGATGGATTCGTTTCAACGCTTCTTCCGTACTTAATCGAGCTTCTTTGACCGACATCATTCGCCCGGACTCCATGTCAGCAATCCCCTGCCGAATCGCAGCCAGGTCGTTCACCTGTCGTAAAGCCTCCATCATTCGGTAATACAGTTCCGCGGGAACCATGAAACAGGTTTGCTGTGTGATCGGATGTTCGCATACGATTCCATCGGCCGACTGCTGCAGAGCGGCACGTTGTTCGTCGGAAATTTTCAGCATGGCGGCAGGGTATCACGGATGATCAGATCGTATTACCGGAACGTGCGAATACGTTCCGGTGGCCAAACAATGTGGGTCACGACTCCTCTCAAGTGCGACTCAGGAACCGCAGACGGTGGGTGATCAGGCGCGCCGGTTCGCCAGAGTCGAGCGTCATTCGCACGCGATTGGAAATCACCGAGAAAGAAGTACTCCCCATCACGAAGCATGGCCGGGCTGGCCGGTGAACCCCAGACTTCTTCCGACCACCCGTCCACTTCCGCCTGATATTGCAGTTCTGACATGAAGTCCGGCTTCTGCAGCTTAACACCATCCGCCCACACGTCGCCGTCTTTAATCACGATCGTTTCGTTCGGCAAGCCGACAAGCCGTTTGACGTAAGTGGTCTCCGGATCTGACGGCAATTGGAACACCGCAATGTCCCAGCGACGAGGCTTGAGAAACGGTAAGGCAATGATCCGATCGCCTTCGTTGGCCATGCCGTCTGCGGACGTGGGTATGAATTCGTGGAAGTGACGGCAGATCATTAAGTCTGCGGTCGGCAGAAATGCTGTTTCCCGATGGGGAGCAGAACAATATCCGCGTTCTGAGCAGACGTTGCAGGTTCCTGTCTGGTGTCGCCCCAGAAGAGTTGGTGCCATCGAGTTGGTCGGTATCTGATAGAGACTCAGAATGTACGGTTTGAGTGTGAACAATACCATGACGGCCACAGAGCCCCAGATCAGCGCATCATGGATGACAAGTCCGGCAAACGACTTCAGGACAGACAGTTGAAACATTCTGCGCAGGAGCAGAATCGGAGCAATGATCTGTGCAACGAGTAGCAGTGGGAAATGAATCTTCGAGGGAAGCAGTCCTGAAACATGAAGAGCGATTTCCGCCAGCCAGATGCCGAACAGCGATATCAGGAAGAATGCTGTTCGACGGAGAGTGGCGTCGTTTGCATTGAGCCACTTCAGAAGGCGAAACCAAATCAGCAGCTGCCACGCCTGTGCCGTGACAAACAACAGTACGACAATGGCCACGACCAGCGGTGTTGCCGACATGAAATCACTCAGCAGGTTTTTGACAGTTGAATTCGATCACCGAACGACACACCAGGGGCCCACTTCGTTTCGGACGTTCGGGATATCGAAAGATTTGCGGAGGTACGCGGCACAAAGTGTTGCGGAGTGTTTCCCAAAACTCAACGCATCAAACCATGCCGCCCTCGTTGGATGATTGAGGAGCGAACACCGCGGCGCTGACTGCCTGTTGGTGATGTTTCGCCGACGGATTCTGTTGTGAAGACACCAACGTCTTTGACCGTCCTGGGCCAGGCTGTATCTGGTGCGGGGCCGGATTTCGGAGCGGCGATTTTGTCAACCCTGTCTGTGATTATCGCGAGGGGCGTTCTGCGGACTGGTCAGGCGACAGGTCGGAATGTCGGATTGTCGATCAGCGACTGGAGCCCTCGTTGGGGTAAAATGTCCGACGATTGGTGGCGGGAGGCATCGTTCAGTGACTGGGGGTAACCCCGAATGTGATCGCAGAATTCTGGCCGAAAAGGTCGTCATTCAGGTGCGGAATGGGTACACTCCGGGCGTTGGCTGCCATTTTTGTCGGTTGTCAACAGACTGCTTTACTTTTTTAAAAAGGATGGTTCGATGCGTTATTCCATTCGTAGAAAGCTGCGTTCCCGTGGCTTCACCCTGATTGAGCTGCTGGTTGTGATCGCCATTATTGCAATCCTCATTGCTTTGCTGCTGCCAGCTGTGCAGCAGGCACGCGAGGCAGCTCGCCGAACTCAGTGCAAGAACAATCTGAAGCAGCTGGGGCTGGCCCTGCACAATTATCATGACGTGTTCGGAAAGTTTGTTTATATGAAGGGCGGCAGCACGGGAGCGTCCGCACAGCCTCGTACGGGACACAATTACAATCGACGTTCCGGCATCATCTCGCTGTTTCCGTACTTCGATATGGCCAATCTGTACAACCAGATTGAAGCCGGTGATCCCTCGGTCCCCATTCCTCCCGGCGGTCCGGCGCCATGGTACAGCTGGAATGGATGGAATCAGAAATCTCCGGCTTTGCGCTGTCCGACCGATCCGGGAGTGCAGCGTCCGCGAGGCGTGAATAACTATGCGTTTTCTCGCGGCGACTTCATCGGCACCGGTACCGGCAACGGGCGAGATTCTCAGGACGGCAACGGGATGTTCGCCTTTCGTTCAACGTTCGCTGTTCGAGACGTGTTGGATGGCACAAGCAACACCATTGCGATGAGCGAACGCGTCATTGCTTCCTTCGGACGAAACGGGAAAGGATCGCCGACGGTTCAGGAAGGGATTCTGACAAATGTCACCGGCATCACCACAAGTCCCGGTTCATGTCTGGCCGCAGCAGCTGCGATTACCAAGGGAAATCGTTACACCACGTGGAGTGCCGTCAAAGGAAAGTTCAGTTCGACTTATTGCGACGGACAACCCGAAAACGTGGCCTTCAACACGGTCCTTCCTCCAAACGCACCCTCATGTACGAATGACACAAACAACAATTCGGACGGTGCGGTTTCTGTATTGTCTGCCAGCAGTTATCACACGGGAGGCGTGCAGGTGCTGATGTGTGACGGTGCCGTTCGATTCATTTCGGAGAACATCGATACCGGAAACCTGGGCGTTGCAACGTCACGTGGTTCCGCCAGCCCGTACGGTGTCTGGGGCGCGTTGGGAACCAGAGGTGGTGGCGAGACGATCGGAGAATTCTGATCTCGATTGCCCGTTGCCGGTCTGTTGCTTTGTGGGTGCGGCGGAACATTCCGCTGCACCCTTTCCATGCTGCCTGCGATCAGTCCCCTGCAGGCTCCGCTCAGCAAACCATCCGTATATTTTGCCGAACTGCAGTTGATTCGGTGTAACACAGAAGACGAGGTGAACAGAATTCATGTACAGGTACATTACAGCAGTCGCGCTCATGGCGGCTTTGGGATGTGGTAACTCTGCGGATGCTCCACCGGAGCCCGTCTTTCCAGTCTCCGGCAAGGTCACTCTTAACGGGGAACCCGTCGTTGGGGCAGATGTGGTGTTCATCAACACGGAAAAAAAACGCAGCGCCTTCGGACGAACTGACAACGCCGGCGAGTACCGTCTCACAACGTTCTCTTCCAACGACGGCGCTGTGGAAGGAAAGGCCGTTGTGACAGTAACAAAGTATGTGGCGGCTGCTCCTGAGGCACCACAACCGGATATCGAATCCGAAGATTATGAGCCGCCTGGCTTCGGCGGTGCCGAAGAGGAAGTCGTGGAAGCTCCAAAGTCCGAGGTCCCGGAAAAATATTCCAGTGACCAGACATCCGGCCTGGTTGCCGTGGTTTCTGCCAATGGAGAAAACAGAGTCGACTTCGACTTGTCGCCGTAACCGC
>JAGQPY010000030.1:0-1939 GCA_020426485.1 Planctomycetaceae bacterium | reverse complement strand
CAGACATCCGGCCTGGTTGCCGTGGTTTCTGCCAATGGAGAAAACAGAGTCGACTTCGACTTGTCGCCGTAACCGGCATTTTTCGCTCTGGCCTGATCGAAACGTCGGCTGTCGCAACCGAACGGAGCCGACGATGATCCGGCAGGAAGAGACCCGATTGTTCTCCGAATGGCGGGCATCTTTGGTCGCGGCGAGCGGCTCGGTCGGGAGACCGGCCGCAACGGTTCAAACGGGGCACAACGGTTCGAAGCGGGCGCAACGCCGGGGGTTGAGGCGTTTTCGGTTCCGGGTGATTTTTTCGGAAATTGTACATCGAGTTTCATGGCAGGCTTTGCGCATGTTCCGCGACCTGTGGGAATTGTGCAGTGGCTTTCGTTTGGGTCGGTGCTGCGACTTCTCCGAGGTCGCTTGCCGACGTAATCCGGTGTTTGAGTGAGTTTGATCATTGGCGAATTGCAGGAATCGTTGCATGCCGCTTTACCTCCATAACCGTCAGGAACGATAAGCAGACCGAAGGCTGAGGGTTTCTACGGGGAGGGTCTGAATCCGCTTCGGCAGGTGTTGCCGGTGGTCGATCACGGTACTCCACTGTATCGGAACCCCATGTGCCTTAAGTCGTTTTTCTGGTTTTCAGAGCGACGGGCCGCCGGACATCCGTTTCAGAAGTGATGTTTCAGACGATGGGGAAAGTGAATGCTGGGATTTCCAGCGGGCAAATGTTGTGAGCGTTTTGTCGGCTTCTGCATTCTGGCAGCATGGCTGCTTAGTGCAGTCGTTCCATGCGCTGGGGAAGAGCCATCGCGACCGCGGTTCCGATTTGCGACGGGGGCTTCCTGTCCGCCGCAGCTGAAATCCGTATCGCATCCGGACAGTCTTGACGATTCGAACATTCTGTATCCGGAGCGTCTTTCCAGTGCGTATACAATTGTGTTGCCGGGAGTTCTGGGGACAACTCCCTACAACACCAAGTTGCTGGACACGTTACAGAACTCCGATACGGCCATCGAATACTTTGACTGGACGGAAGGCGTTCCGTTCTACAAGCGTCGCGGGCTCTGGCAGAACAAGCACAATTGTCAGTGTGCTTTGGAGGTTGCTAACCGAATTGCCGGTTACAAGCAGGCCTATCCTGATCGGCCGGTCCATCTGTTTGCGTTATCGGCGGGAGCCGGAATTGCGTGTGAAGCGTTAACAATGCTGCCGATGGGATGTCAGGCAGATTCGGTGATTCTGCTGGGCCCGGCGTTGTCTCCCGGATACGACATGAAAGAAGCGTTGAAGGGAACGCGCAACGGCATTGACAGCTATCAGTCTGTCATGGACATCCCCGTATTGGTCGGACTCACAACGATTGTGGGAACCATCGACGGCCAGCATTCACCTGCGGTGGGTGCCGTGGGTTTTGTGACGGAACGAAGCCCCCGACTGCGCCAGCATTTTTACAATCCAAAAATGATTGTTCAGGGGCACTACGGTGGTCACTTTGGATGGACGGCCCCAAAGTTTGTGGAACAAAACCTGCTTCCGATTATGCAGCAGGCGGAAGATTCACTCGATCAGGACTCCCACGTTCGCACCGCCGGCCACTCGCAGTAAAGCCCGCCTCGTTCACTCGAACGCTGTCTGAAAAGATGTACCGCCGGCAATACGTGTCCGTCGGTTGGTTCAGCGTTGGTTGAGTGGCTTTGCCGGTGGCAGACGTCTGCCATCGGCACGGGCCTGCATCGTCCGCAATCTTTGCTGCGACACTTCCGGAACGAGTTCTTCGCATCGATCCGGAAGTCGTGCTTCATTTCGCTCGGTTAGTCACTGGTCAGAGCAAAGTCGATGACATTCGGTCCGGACTTCACTTCAGCCGTCAGTGCTGACGCCGCTTTGTATTTCGCGGGGATGGAAACAGATTCCTCCGGAACCTCTTCACCAGCCGCTTTCATCTCCG
>JAGQPY010000309.1 GCA_020426485.1 Planctomycetaceae bacterium | reverse complement strand
ATGCCTCGCACGGTGAGATCTGATGTCACAAATCTTCGTTTAACCCGAGCCAACGGCGAGGGCTTTCGGTCGCCTCGCCGTTGGCTCGGGTTAAACGAGGAATGCCTCATTCCGCGCCGCGCTAAGAATACATCAACACGTCTGACCCCAGCGCCGCAGATTCGTGTGACCTCACCTGCGGCGTCGGGTTAAACGACGTAAGAATCCTTCACTGTGTGGCATGCCGTGCCATGCCGGCTTGAAACGCAGTGCTTGCCGCGAACAAAACTTTTCACCGCGCCGGGTGAAGCCGCTGTCAGGAAATGGTGCCGCCGAACACTGCCGTATCACCAAGGATCTCTTCAATCCGCAGCAGCTGATTGTACTTGCAGATACGGTCGGTGCGGCTTGCCGATCCGGTCTTGATCTGACCGGTTCGCAGAGCCACCGCGAGATCGGCGATGGTGTTGTCTTCGGTTTCGCCGGATCGATGACTCATGACGGCTGTATAACCATTCTGATACGCCAGCTGAACGGCCTGAATGGTCTCCGTCAGCGTGCCGATCTGATTGACTTTCACCAGAATGCTGTTGGCAATCCCCTGTTCGATGCCTGATGTCAGGCGCTTCACATTGGTCACAAACAGGTCATCACCCACCAGCTGACATCGATCTCCAATCGCGTCGGTCAGCTTCTTCCAGCCTTCCCAGTCGTCTTCGGAGCAGCCGTCTTCGATGCTGCAGATCGGGTACTTGTCGACCCATGATTTCAGCAGGTCAACCATTCCGTCGGAATCAACCGTCTTTCCGTCCAGCGTGTATTTGCCGGACTTCGTATCGAAGAATTCGGTTGAGGCACAGTCCAAAGCAATCTTGATCTGATCTCCGGCTTTGTAACCGGCCTTTTCGATGGCCATCAGGATGACTTCAATAGCTTCCTGATTGGTTTTCAGATCCGGAGCAAAGCCTCCTTCGTCGCCAACTGCTGTCGACAGACCTTTGTCGGAAAGGACCTTCTTCAGGTTGTGAAAGATTTCGGCGCCGGCTCGCAGAGCATCGCTGAAACAGCTGAAGCCCAGCGGCATCACCATGAATTCCTGAATATCAATTCCGTTGTTGGCGTGTTCTCCGCCGTTGATGATGTTCATCATCGGAGCGGGCAGCCGATTTGCGCCGACGCCACCCAGATAGCGAAACAGCGGCAGAAAACTGGTGCGAGCCGCCGCGTGAGCGGCCGCCAGCGAACAGGCCAGAATCGCATTCGCGCCCAGGCGAGATTTGTTTTCGGTGCCATCCAGTTCGATCATGATCTGGTCGAGCGTGGCCTGATCCGTGACATCCTGATCGAGCAGAGCTTCGGCAATCTCTTCGTTCACATTCTGAACAGCCTGGCGAACGCCCTTCCCCAGGTAGCGTGATTTGTCGCCGGTATCGCGAAGTTCACACGCTTCGTGAGCCCCGGTGCTGGCTCCGCTGGGTACCGCGGCACGACCGAGCGTGCCGTCTTCAACCTGAATATCCACTTCGACCGTAGGATTGCCGCGACTGTCAAGAATTTCGCGAGCGTGCACGGCAGTGATTGCCATACTCATGGAACCGTTTCCTTATCTGAAAAATAAACCTTGTGAGTGAATCTGAATGTCTTTTCCGCCTGCAGCGACCCTCAAAAAGGGACGTCACGATTTCAATGGTTCACCGGTGTAAAACCGACCGGCCGCTGCAACTCCTGCACCGGCGGGAACAGCACAACCCTGCTTCAGCAGACATTGCTCCAGTGCTCCCAGAAAGAGCATCACGTTGGCTTTGGTCGCCGCATCTCCCATCAGGCCAATGCGCCAGGTTTTGCCCTTCATCGGTCCCAGGCCACCACCGATTTCAATGCCATAGTCATTCAATAGTTGAGACCGAACGGCTCCATCGTTCACACCGTCCGGAATCAGCACGGAGTTCAGCATCGGCAGGCGATGTTCCGGAACACTGACTGAATAGTGAATTCCCATCGCTTCCAGTCCGGTTCGGAGTGCGTCGTGGTGATGACGATGTCGAGCGAACCGAGCCTCCAGACCCTCAGCCAGCGCTAATCGCAGTGCTTCATGGAGTCCGTAATTCATGTTGATCGGAGCGGTATGGTGATAGACTCGATCGGAACCCCAGTAGTTCCTCAGCATGCCGATATCCAGATACCAGCTTTGCACTTTTTTCTTTCGGGCATCCATGGCTTCCAGAGCTTTTGGCCCAAACGTTACCGGAGCCAGCCCCGGTGGACAGCTGAGACACTTTTGAGATCCACTGTAAGCGGCGTCAATCTGCAGACGATCAATCTCCACCGGTAAACCGCCCAAAGAGGTCACACAGTCGACCAGTAACAATGCACCGGCCGCATGAACGATCTCCGAAATTTCTTCCAGTGGCTGCAGAGCTCCGGTGGAAGTTTCGGCGTGAACGATTCCCACCACTTTGGGGCGATGCTTGTCGACAGCGGCTTTGATTTCTTCGGGAGAAAAGACTTCGCCAAACGGACGTTCCAGCTTTGTGACTTCTGCTCCGGCTCGCTCGGCCACGTCGGCCATACGGCCACCGAAAACTCCGTTAACGCACACGATCATTCGGTCGCCGGGTTCGATCAGATTGACGACGCAGGTTTCCATCCCGGCACTGCCCGTGCCGCTGATGGCCATCGTCATTTTATTTTCCGTCTGAAACACGGTCCGCAGCATTGACTGCACTTCATCCATCACGCGCAGAAAGTATGGATCCAGATGTCCCACCGTGGGAGCCGCCATCGCCGCCAGAACTGTCGGCGCAATCGCGCTGGGTCCGGGGCCCATCAGAGTTCGGACCGGGGGCTGAATGCGGGAAAAAACAGGTGCGTTCATAACTGCTCGCTGGACGTCAGGGCGAATCGAGAAGGGCGGTTTCCCGACAAACGGGAAACATAACATCGACGAAGACGCAGACAAAACGCGTCACGAAGCAAGGGGCCGGGAATTCGCACATTCGAGACAGAGAACGAAAATTCACATTCCGAAATCCCGCTCGTGTCGCCATAAATGGTTCCGCCGACTGATGTGAGGAACCGCCTGCAGCAATACCAGAACACCAGAAACATATAATAGGCTGCAGTGGGTCCACTCGTGCCGGTTTACCAGGGCTGGCAGGTCGAATGAAGACGGAAACGGAAACCCTTCCTGTACTTCCGGGATACTCCGGAACTAAAGATCGACCATCGGTTTCAACCTGGCCACACCAGCCGACGTAACTCGGTGCCGTAACCCATCAGGACGACCGTTCGTCGGGCGGCGCTTTTGAAATTCGGTACCACTGCATTGCCAGCGGACCCCACCAGCACGCGCCCAAACTGTGAGCAATCAGGCCGACGGACCAGGACAATACATAAAAGTTGAGATGCACTCGGTAAAATGCGAACACCCAAAACAGCCACAGAAATGCTCCGGGAATCATCAGATAAACAACCCGGGCTGTTGAATGATGAAGCTCATTCAACCATCTCCCCTTGTCGACATGAGCAGCCAACAGAGACCTGAACACGCTGCCGGTCAGTTCCAACAGACGTGTGCCTCCAAACCAAATGAGCACTACCACCACAAAAATTGCAGCCGGACTTATCGTGCGAAACAGCACAGGTGCATAGCCCGGCAGAGAAGCTACAACCGATTTATCAAACTCGTAATAGTTGTACATCGCCGGAATCAGCATCAGCAGAAGCGATCTTCGCACAGTGCTTTGTGTCGCAGTTCTTAGGTCGGGATCGACGTCAGAAGGTTTCGCGATTGATGCTGTCGATTGCTGATCCGGAGCGCGGTACGGGTTATCGGCCATCAGAAGGAATCTCCTGTCCTGCAGATTCAGGCCGGAACCCATGGAAGAAGCTCGGCTGACGACGTCAATCACTCAAAACCTTCGATCTCTCACATCAGACATTCCTGAGTCACCAGGCCATTGGTCTGAGGGCAACCGGCAGGTGACATCATACCGTCAGCTGTTCGCCCGGAACTCTTCCAGTACAGCGTGGTAATTTCTTTCAGCACGTCTTCGTCGGTGGGCCATTCGGATGAAATCAGCCGCTGCAGAGACATAGGCACGTTATCCATTCGATAGATTGTTCCGGGAGCATGTATTCCGTAAACCGACGTCGTGATGTGGACGGTCGGAACAAATTCCGCCACGGTCCCCGGATAGTCGAGCACGACAGAAGGAATGCGACGCAGGTGCTCCAACGCTCGATCGGTGAAACTGGAAACCGTTTCCGCACCCACCAGCAGGATGGCATCCACGTCACCGCGTTCCAGCAGATCATTGGCCGTGAATTCGCCGGGGTTGTATCGCGGATAGCCTCGCGAAAAGTCCACTCCAAACGGATATCCCGTCTGCCACAGCATGACGTTGTCGGCCCCGGAAACGTCTCCCTGCAGCCGCATTCGCCTGGCAGTGAAGCGGGTAAACGCGTTCAGTTCCGCAATCAGCTTCAGCAGAGCCGCCACGTTAATGTGTCCGGTGTTGCTTCGTTCGCCAAAATCCCACATCTTCGTACCGGCCAGGCCCAGACCAAAAAAGACGACGCCGAAACGACAGGACTTCATCAGATCCACGAGCTGCCGAATGTCATCAGAGATGCCGGCAACGTTCGTCCCGTTTAAACACATTCGAATCTGGCCCAGCACTTCAAAGTCTTTGCCCGCAGGCACCGCGATTGTTAAATCCGGTTTCGCTCCGGAAGGCGAAAGACTCCAGTCAGCAATCTGGTTCTCCTGCCCGATCATCACAATCGTACGATCACCGCGCCCGGCGGGAACATACCTGCCGCAGGGATCAACCGAATATCGTTCGGCATGTCGAGGATGTGATGATCCCGGATTGCAGCCCCAGAAGATCACCAGATCCGCGCGGTTACGAATTTCTCCCAGCGAACAGGTGACTTCACCGACTTCCTGAATCGCCATGATCGACGGACCGTGGCACAATGAAGCGGTGGTATCGATCACGCCCCGCAGAGCCTCCGCCAGCTCCACGGCCGCTCGCTGCCCAGGTGTTGCGCTTCGCGAAAGACCGTACACCAGTGGATAGCAGGCTGAACTTAAAAGTTTGGCAGCATGAGTGACGGCGGCATCCTGAGTCACCGCATCGTCATTGATTCGAAACGGCATTTCGACCTTCGAACAGTGGCGAGAAAACCACTGTTGACCGAGTGAACATTCCGGTTCAAAGGAATCCAGTCCTGAGCTGCCCAAACTCACGGTGATGTCATCGCAGACACACCCACATCCGGGACACGGAACATGTGTAAACGACTCCAGTGGACGGTCTTGTGACATGGCAATTCATGATGTTAAACGGTTCAGATCAGAGCGTCATAGTTTCGGTGGTGTCTTGACGAATTCGAAGCCGAATCACCGCAAAGTCCGGTCATTTTCAGCAGCAGGAATGTTGAAACTCACGTCTCGTCGAATTCGCCCGCCATGCAGCCGCCTCCACCGTCATTTCAACGACAGGGCTCGAAGCCGCTGCACGTTGGACTGCATCAGAGTCAGGTAATCTCCGCTGGTCGGACGAGCAGCGCCGGTGTCGAACACCACAACGCTCAGGCCTGCCGCATCGATCGCGGATTCAGCGTCTGGCGTCGGTTTTTCACAACACAGCAGAACTGTTTTCCGTGTCTTGTCTGCCGGTTGTTTGAGTGACTCAGGTTTGTCGTCCATCGAAAGATGTTCAGGATCGACGACGTTCAGGTTCAGGTGATACCGTTCTCCCAGATACAGAAACTCTGAACGAGTCCCAATCCACCGGGCTCCCGAGTGACTTGCAAACGCGTGTTCCAACTCTGCATCCAATGTCAGAAGTGCGTCCTTCAGCCTTGAAAATCTCACACGGAACTCGGACGACGTTTCACTCTGCAGACTCTCCAGTCGCTGGCAGATGCTCTCTGCCTGAAGAATCGCCAACTGTGGATTCACCCAGGTCTGAAGAACCATCGTGCCGGGTGCCTGATCACCATCCGGACCGTGTCGATGGGTCACGGCAGTGCTTTGCCGCAAGACATGTTCCGCGAGCAGTCGTGTCGTATCCAGACAGCGCGACGCGGGCAGCGAAGCTCGCGACACCCAGTCGGCATAACCATCACCGTTCAACAGGATCAGATCTGCCGACTGATACGCCAGGACGTCTTCGGGTGTTGGCTGCCACAATGCCGGATCAGTGCCTTCGGGAACACGGTTGAGAACCCGGACCTGGTCTCCGCCAATCTGTTCCGCCATCCAGGCAAGTGGGTAATTCACGGCGACAATGGTCAGCCGATCCTCCGTATTCACCGATGGGTGTCCTTGCGAATTCGAATCCGTCTGACCCGCGTCGCTCGGTCCGAGCGAAACATCCGTACGGCTGCATCCCGTAAAGCACAGGACAAGCAGGATGGACTTCAGCGTGAACGCGGTGACCATGGTCAATCTTTGGGAGCAACCCGCCGTGTGCATTGAGTCGCTCGCGTTGATCGAATTGCGCAGCATAAGGTTGGAGTGTCCCGGCAAACCACGGCGCGAGTTTCGCGCAATTGGCACACTGACGAATGTGTTTACTCGACGACCGCAAACAGACTTTTGGGAATGGAAGTTTCTGCCTGCAGCAGCGTGAATCCATGAAATCGCAGCGGGAATGTTCATCGAGGCTCTCTGAAGGAGGGTCTGACCCTTTGGAGTAACGCTGTGAATCGCTTCTGTAACCGGATTCGTGAATTCGGAGAAAATGTTGGTGGTTTCAGAAGCCTCACGACTTCTGCTGCCACTGTTTTATGGTTCAACGCGAAATCATGTGCGCGGTCATCGCAAATAAAATCCACCGCGATTCATCCTGAAAGGATGCGAGAGAT
>JAGQPY010000308.1 GCA_020426485.1 Planctomycetaceae bacterium | reverse complement strand
CTTAGAACCCCTAACAAGATCTAAGAGTCTCTTAGGTTTTGTGAGCGGTTCTTAGTTTGAACTGACGGTCGGCGATTCGCCGGCGGGCACCAGGCGGACATAGTCGATGGCGACCATGTATGCTTTGACGGCCTTTTCGTTCGCTCCAGTGATCTGCAGATTCAGTTTGTGGTTACCTTTGGTCAGCCGGATGTTGGAATAGCTCAGCACACCGGTGGTAATCACGTCGGGATCGTTGAAGAAGTCAACGCTGCCATCCAGTAGTTCGTCGTCGATGCTGATTTTCGCCATGCCGTAGTCGCGAGCTTTGGTGAAGACCAGTTCGACGGTGTAGACACCATCCGCTTCGACGGGCAGTTCCAGTGACAATGTGTCGCCCGGTTTTCCTCCCGTCCACCACAGATGATCATTGCCGCTCCAGCGATCAGCTTTGAAGTTGCCCATGGGCTGGTTGCGAGTAGTTCCGCCGGTCTTGCCGACGACCTTCATGCTTTCACCTTCGATCGCCCCCGCCACTTTGCCGGTAGCTTTGTTGATGTTGGACGGCGGTCCGGACATTGTGACCTGAGTCGGACTGGCCAGATAGGCGATCAGATCGCGCGCTTCTTCCTTTGTCAGAGTTTTCAGCTGACCTTCCGGCATCATTGAAACATTCGACAGCGCGCGTTCTTCGATGTCGGCTTTGGGAACGACAACTTTGTCGTTGATGGTCTGAATCGTCAGCGCGCTGTCGGTTTCCTGTTTCAGCAGGCCACTAATGACTCGCCCGTCACTCAGAGCAACCACGGTCATCTGATAATCGCGTCCCACCACCGCGCTGGGGTCCAGAATGTTTTCCAGAATGTAGTCCAGGTTGGCTCGATTGGAACCGGTGATGTCCGGACCGATTTCGCCACCGGTGCCGAACAGGCGATGGCAGTTCTGACAGGTTTTCGCGAAGACTCGCCGACCGTTGCCCGTGTGAGCCGCCTTCAGTGCTTTGGGCGTTAACTGTTGTTTCCATTCGGCGACCTGCTGCTTGCGATCTTCGCTGGTTTCGCGGATTTCGCCCCAGTTCTTTTTCAGCAGTTCGTTCAGTGCGGAATTGTTAAACGCCAGAATCTGTCGCACGTGATAAGCGTGCAGTTCGCTGCTGGGAACGTCACCGCTGCCGATCGCCTGCAGCAATGCCGTCGTCCATGCCGGGCGAGACACCAGAGTGCTGATGACATCTTTGCGAGCCGCTTCGTCAAATGATTTGTAAGACGCCAGCAGCGTTGTTGGCACGTGATCATTCTTTGAGTCGGCCAGCGTGGCGAGAGCTCGCACGGCGGCACCCTGCAGTTGAGCGTTCTTCAGGACGGAGTCCCCCAGCAGAACGTCAGCAGACGCTTTGTCCTGTCCTCGCACCAGCACATCCAGCGCCTGTCGACGACGGTTAACATTCTGAGTTGCGTCGGCCAGCAGGGCTCGCATTTTGGGATAGACTCGCTGATCACCAAAGATAATGGCCAGTTGATCGGCCTTGTCGGCCAGGTCCTGCTGCCCGCTCCTGTTGAGGAAATCGAAGGCGTCCTGCCATGCATCCGGCATTGGTATCCCGACTCGCCCTTCGAACGACGCCAGCATTTCATCCATGATCAGCCGTTGAGTCTCCGCATTGGCCGTGTTGAGTGCGGCGACCACGGGGGCGATGGTATCGTTCTGAGCGGAAGCTCGGCGAACGATGTACCGCTGCAACAGCGGGATCTTTGTCTGCAGAGCCAGCTCCATGGCTCGTTTGGCATCGGTGGGCACCAAAGGTTCGACGCCATACCACAGCAGTAAAGGAATATTGTGGTCGTCGGCGTCTTCCGCATGAGCCGCCAGGTTCTGCGCGAGAGACCAGCGACTTTCGAGCGGCAGGCGCTGCAGGGCCGACGTCAGATACATGCGCACCACCGCTGATTCTTCCGCGTCGGCCATGGCGACGAATTGATTGAGCAGCCCGTCGGAGACGTGAAAATCTTCCAGCTGCAGCTGCACCGTCCACGCTCGAATGTATTCGTCGCTGTCGGCCAACATCGCCTTCGCGAGATCTTCAGAAAACGAATCCAATGCATGCAGCGTCCACAGATATCGCAGTCGATGTTCCACAGGCAGATTCCGGTTGGCCGCGGCGCTCCGAATCGCCTCAATGCCGGGTTTTGAACAGCCCTTGTGCATCAGCGTTTTACGAGCCATCCTCACAAACCATTCGTTTTTGTGTTCGTGAGCGGCCAGAAGCTGAGATTCGCTCCAGCCGGCCACGTCTGTTCGGCTGGCTTTGACATCGCCGTAGCTGACTCGATACACGCGACCATTCGTGCGGTCCCAGATCTCGGGATTGGTGCGATGGCAGGCGTTCTTGTCGTACCAGTCAATCAGATACACCGTGCCATCATGGTTGTAACGCAGGTTGATGCCACGGTAGTAATGGTCGTTGGCCATCAGGAAATCGCGACCGTGGTGGCCGACATAGCCCGATTCGCCCTCGATCTTTTCCAGCAGGTCATTGTTGATTCGATTGCCGTGAATATTGTTGAAAAAGATCTGGTTGCGGTGCTGATCCGGCCAGTTGTCGCCCAGATAGATCATGCCACCGGCGTGAGCATGGCCGCCACCAGCTTCGGAAGTGCCGCCTGCGGCTTTGGGTTCGTGCCCCCACCAGGCATGGTCACGAATGTTGCCGACATAGTGAGCGTGATCGGCAATGGTTTTGATGTCGTCATAGGTATATGGGTTAAAGTGACGACCGCCCTGTCGATGATAGCGAGCCCCCTGAACCATGTGCCACAAGTGCGGAATCACGCACGCAGTGATGAAGGCCTGGCCGCGATCATTGAAGTCGACGCCCCACGGATTACTGGTCCCGTTGGCGAACGTTTCAAAGATGTCTTTCGTGGGATGATAACGCCACACCGCACAGTTCATGGGGACTCGCTGGTCATCGGCTTCGCCCGGTCGACCGACTTTCGAATGGGTAAAGACTCCGTGGCAGCCGTAGAGCCAGCCGTCGGGCCCCCAGATGAAGGCGTTCAGAGTTTCGTGAGTATCCTGCCAGCCAAAGCCGTCTCGCAGAACAATCGCGCCTTTGGGCACATCGCCGGGAAACTGAAGGTTTGCCTGAGAGATACCGTTCATCGAATCCAGCGCGACAGATGCTGAAGCCGTGATCAGTCCACCCTGCTGCCCATCCGGCACATCGTTGCCGTCGACGTCGGGAATGAACATCAGATACGGAGCTGCTCCCACGTAGACGCCGCCAAAGCCGACTTCCAGACCGCTGACAAGGTTCAGGCCTTCGATAAAGACCTTCGACTTGTCCAACGTGCCGTCGCCGTCGGTGTCTTCCAGAATCAGAATCTTGTCTTTGCCCTGACCCTCGGCGGCTCGCAGTGGATACGTGTGAGCTTCCGCGATCCAGACTCGACCTTTGGCATCAAAGCACATCGCCACCGGCTGATGAACGGTTGGTTCTCCGGCAGCCAGCTGAACTTTGAATCCCGGCGGCACTGTCATGTGAGCGGCCGCCGCTGCGGGTTCCAGACCTTCGGCCATCGCGACAGCCTTGCGCGGCTGAGCTTGTTCATACTCTTCGTGGCTGACGTCGCGACGGCTGTGAACCAGCACGTTGCCGCCCTTCATGCCGCCGGTGATGATGTCCTGCAATCCGTCGTTGTTGATGTCCAGCAACGTCAGACCACGACCGATTCCCGCTTCGCCATCGGCTTTGTGCGGAATGAAATCGACGGAACCGTCATCGTTGCGATGCAGTTCAAACCAATACACAACCGCACCAGCGTCCCACATGGGACTCTTGGTGTGATGCGACCAGTAGGTCTTGCCCGTGACAATGTCTTTCAGGCCGTCGCCGTTGATGTCAGCCAGCTGCACGGCATGAAGTTCCGTAAACAGCAGCCCATACGGATTGTCTTCGGCCTTGTCGCCCATCAGCAGGTGGCGAATGAAGCCGATTTCGCCGTCGTCGCCCCGGCCCGTGTTTTCAAACCAGGCCAGACCGTAATCATGAGCCGACAGACTTGTGATGATGTCGTTGTCGCCGTCACCATCGACGTCGTAGGCAAACATGTCTGCGGACGCACGAGCGAATTCGTGTTTGTGGAACGCCCAGTTTTCATTGGCAACGACTTTGGCAGGCTGTTCGAACCAGCCATCGCGAGCCAGCATGTCCATGCGTCCATCGCCGTTAACATCGCCGACTCCCAGACCGTGACCGAAGGGCTTCGGAGCTGTCGCGTCGCTGATACTGTGGAAGGTCCAGGCTTCCAGCGGTTTGTCTTTGGAAGGAAGGTAGTAGCCGTAATGCCCGTCACGCGTGCAGATCAGTTCGGGAACGCCGTCGCCGGTGATGTCCGCAAATTGCGGAGCTTCGTTGCTGACCTGATCCGCCACCGTGAATTTATCCCACAGAGAATCCAGTTCGTCCTTGCCGGGATTGCGATAGACATAGCCGGGAGTACCAGGAAATCCTGCTGTCAGAACGTCCTGATTGCCGTCGCCGTCAAAGTCATAAACCCAGTGAAAGAAGTGATCCGCGTAGCCCTTCATGTTCTGAGGAACCGCCGGATAGATTTCGTGCTTCTTCTCAAACGATGGGCCTGCAAACCAGTACGGCCCGTAGACGACGTCGCCGTGTCCGTCGCCGTTAATGTCACCTGCCCCCGCGCCTTCGGAAAAGTAGATGTCAGTCAACTGGATTCGTTGGAACTCATCCAGCTGGTGTCCATGGTCATGATCAGTCTCGTGCCGGTGCTGCTGTGCGGTGGAACCGGAGGCAGTGGTCTGGCCTGCCGCATTCACAGACAACAACAAGAGCGGACAGAAGGCGAGCAGGCGGGGCGTGAGCGATCGAAGAAGTGGAGCGATCATGGAACCCTCAAAAGAAACGCGGATGTAGGTTGTTGGTACGGGAAAACCAACCGGACAGCAGTTTGACGATGAACAGTATTCTTCCGGCGGCTCACCGAAGCGAGTTGACGCTTTTAAATTGACCACCTGCCATGCAACGCCGTGAAGCAGTTTTTTCGTTTAACCCGACCCAAAGGAGACGTGACGCCTGCGGCGCCTTACCTCCCGGTCGGGTTAAACGGTCTCTTCTCGGATGAAAATGCTTCACAGCGTTGCCTGCCGTGGGGCAGGGTGAAGTTTCCGGCAGGCGAATTTGTTGAAAAGTCCACGCAGGCATCAGACACGATCCGGAGCATGATTTCCAGCGAACCGACATAGCGAGCCCATCGAATTGGAAGAGCGAATGATCACAGTCCGCAGTGTTCAAGCCCATACGAAATCAGGGGCAGGCCGAACCAAAACGACCAACGCCGCCGGTCATTCGCCGCAGCCCGCCCGAGGCAGAAACCTGGTTCGAGTATTCACCAATTAGTTCATCGCTTCGTCGCACTGACGATCAACGGCAGACGCCATTTCAGACAGGCGCGACATCAGAAAGATCAGCCGTCATGTTGAACGGTTTGCCGACTCGGTTCAGTTCGGCCAGCAGAGCGTCGGTGTCGACCGTTTTGGGCACCAGGATCTTCATTACCATTTCGAAGCCGGCTCCGGCCCGCGCCCGAATGGCGTGCATTCCGACAATATCGATACGCTGCATCGCGATGGTAGACGACAGAATTCTCAGAACACCCGGTTGATTGTCGCCACCCAATCGCAGCACTCGAACCTTACCAACAGCCAGCTCATCGGCCGCCTCCGACGCTTCCTTCAGGCTGACTTCAATTCCGAACGGTCGGCCGACGTCCTGCAGGTGATCGGTGATGACGTGAGGACTGGTCTGGTCGGGAAACTCGGCCGAAAAAATCATCGTGAAGAAGCCGCGCACGACCGTTTGACTGGCTTCTCGCAGGTCGCCGCCCAGATCGGCCATGGCTTTTGTCACGGCGGACAGTATGCCGACCCGATTGGCGGCCGTCATGGTAATGATGAATTCTCTGGCCATGATTCCGTGTTCCGTCAAACGGCGGGAGCAGGAGAAGTGGAAAGTTCAATGACGTGACCGTCGGGATCGGCCAGAAACACCTGAATCGCACCGTCCGGGCGAGCCTTCGCGTCATCGATCAGTTCAATCCCGCGTGCCTTCAAGATCTCTGCGGCGGCTTTGGCATCATCGACTTCGAAGGCAAAGTGATGGTTGCGGCTGCTGCGTTTCAGGACTTCCACAGGATAGCCTGCCGGTCCGCTGCGGTCGTGTTGTTCAATCAGATGAATCAGAGTAGCTCCGGCCTGAAACCACGCTCCGCCAAAATCGAAAGCGGGCCGAGCAACCTCAGTCATGCCCAGCAACCCCACGTAGAACTGCCGACTGGCGTCGACGTTCCGGACAACCAGGGTGACGTGATCAATGTAGCGAACCTTGATGGGAGCGACCGTTTCCGACATTCGTTCGACAGACTTTGCGACGGTAGTAAAGTGGTCCAGTGACTCTGAAATCAGCCGGAATCATAGAGATGACCGCTGCCCATGACCAGACACCCGCCTTTCCACTGCGCATGACGGCCACATCCGCTGACGGAAACGCCGGGCCCGGCAACATTTGAGGCCGCGAACTCACGGGAATGCAGGGCGTCTGCCGCGAAATGACGCCATTTTTGATCAGCTGCACAATCGATCAGCTGTTCGATTTCCCAGCCGCGAGTTCCTGCCGTTCGATCGGACAGGGTCCGCGGAACACGTTCCACACGTGCCGAAGGACAACGGTCATCGTCGGATTTTCATCCGACGGCAGGGGTTGCTCGGATGATAGAGTGAGAGTTGCCTTCGCTGTCAGGATCGTCTGGGCCGCGCCGTGTTGCGAACCGGCAGCGCTCCGGCCTCGGTTTTCCCAACCATT
>JAGQPY010000307.1 GCA_020426485.1 Planctomycetaceae bacterium | reverse complement strand
TGAGACGCCAGCATGATCGTGCGCTCGCTGGCATTTCAAATCGGAACCCGGTTGCCGGACTACAGGAAGATACTGCTGAAGCTGCTTCAGATTCACCGCATTGAGAAAATGTCGCCTGGCCACCTGTTCACCTTTCTGATCGCAGAACCACTCCGAAACGCCATCGATGGAAATCGCGATAGATACCTGATTGTGATCGATGCGTTGGACGAGGCAGGAGAGTCCGGAAATAACGAGCTGGTCAGAACTTTGGCTGAGAATCTGGCGCAACTCCCCCGCTGGATTGGAATTCTCGTCACCAGCCGACCGGAAAGCCGGATTGTTTCGAAGTTTCAGTCCATGAAAATGGTGTCTGTCGATGCCGGGGCAAATCTAAATCTCGACGACATACGAGACTACCTAAGGCTGGAATTGCAGAACGAGCTTTCCGGTTCGAGTGCTCCGGAAGAAATCATTGAATCCATTGTTGAAAAGAGCGAAGGTGTATTCATGTATGCTGAGTGCTTTTGCCGCGAAGTTCATCGTGGTCTTCAGTCACTCAACGGACCAGTTGGATTTCCCCAAGGCCTGAGCGCTCTGTACTCTCGAGACTTTGAGCGTCAGTTCACCGATGCTGACGATTTTGGGAAGGAGCTGCTGCCAGCTCTCCGAGCAATTCTGGCCGCGCGCGAACCATTGCCGCTTCACTTGCTGCAGAAAGCAATTGACTGTTCTGATGAGGACCTGGCAACTTTAATTCGAAAGCTGGGAACGTTCTTTCCGGTCAGCGTGGAGTCAGGAAAACGTGTCATCAAAGTCTTTCATAAGTCTCTTGGCGATTGGCTGACAGATGCAGATTTCGCTGGTGACTACTTTGTCAGCCGTCGAGAAGGACACAAACTGTTCATAGAACTTCTCTGGCCATATCGGCTTCAACACCCTGACATCTCGCAGTGCCATGGTTACCCGGCGAAGCATTTAGCGGGGCACCTCATTGCCGCCGGCGATTGGAGCAGATTTGAGCAGTTACTTCACGACAGCCTGGAGGTGTGGCTTAACTATTGGGTTGAAGGTGGAGGTGGGACTGACGGCCGTGCCTGTATTTCCAGCTTTTTGACGGCTGTCGACGATGGTGAAATCGTGACGTCAGCCACATTAAAGCTGGTTCTCAGCAACCAGATGGCACGATTGCTGGCTCAGGTGGGCTACTATCCGGAAGCCATGACAATGATCCGTGAGCGGGTTCTGCCGCACTGCTCTGTGTGGCACCGAAGGAAACAAAGAGCGATCGCTGAGCATGAAATTGGCTCTCTCTATTTCTATGACAACGACGAATCTGGTGCGGTGAGCTCCTACCGAAGAGCTCTTTTGATCGCTTTGTTCGGACTGCCCGTCTACTGGGGAGAGGTTGCGGCAAACGCTGTCGGTCTGGCGTCGTTATGCATCCCTGCCGGAAAATTTCGCACGGTCCAGGGATGGTGCCTTTTAGCAGGAGTTGCTTCCTGGCGCAGCAGCGACTGGCCGCACCGAATCGCAGCTCTACGCCTCCGAGCCAGAGCCGCGATGGAACTTGGCAGGTATCAGATCGCCGACAAAGTCCTGAAACGCGCATCTGAGATGAGTGAACGGCAGAATGTCATGCACGAACTTGTGCGCGTCCAGCTTCAACGCGCCTGGTTGTGCCTTGACCTGTTCACACTACACGAAACTCACCTGAGCACTTGTCGCGAGCTCTTCGAACAAGCGGAAGTGCTCGCAGAAAGCTGTGGATTCACATTCGAGTACTGGGAAGCGAGGATCGGTCGGTGCTGGGCAGCTCTGGCGGAGAGCGAGACTGCCTTAGCCAGCGAATTCGCTGCACCGCTCCGGGCTCTCGCAGAGACAACTCACGATGTGCATCTTGCACGCCGTTTGATTACGCTGGGCGCGATACGGCATCAACAGCATGCACACGAGGAAGCATGCCGGCTGTATCGCAAAGGAATACAAGCGGCAGAACGCCAGTCATGTCCCGTCTGGAAAAGAATGGGAATGATTGCCATCGGGGCAATACACTGGCACAGCGAGTCTCAGGACCAGGCAAAGACCATTTGGTCGTCAGTCACCTCCGACGCAGAGAGATTCAGCGTCGCACACCGCCAACTCTGCATTCAGGCGATAAACCGATGTCGCCGGAGTGCAGAGTCAGTGCCGACTTCCGCCTGAAACCGACCGTGCCCGGTACTGACACTCGAGTCAAGGCAGAACTTGTCAACCTCTGGTCCGGTGTTCACTACGGCCACCCGTTGACGGGCCCCCGCTACTGCCGCCGCCATCTCCGGAGAACAGCAACGCAAGAACTACGATTGCAAACAAGGCCATGCCAACAAACTTCGCAATTTCCCAGAAGTCCATCATCAAACTCCGACGGCTGTTCACGAAACGGATTTGTGTTTTAGAGCATCGTTCGAAAAAAGTCTTCGCGCGCTGCCTCACGGGATTGAATGTCTGATTTGCCGAACAACGATCGAAGTGGGCACACTGCCGTACGGTCGCACCGTCAGGCAAACCGCTTTAGCCCATCAATGTTTGAGCTTAAAGTCTTCAACTTTGCGAATTTCACTGCGCCCGGACATGGAAGGAGCCCCGCTGGTTCCACTTTGATAGAGGCGGTTCGTTTGATGGAAATCTGTCCAAACGGCAACCTTTTCCTGTTTTCTCTTCTTCGAAGACAGGATCCTCAGAACAACATACAAAGCAACAACCGCCGCCATACACTGCCACAAGCTAAACATCCGGGAATCCTCTACTGAAACGTGAGTCGTAGTCGTGTTAGGCGTGGCTGCAGCAGTGGCAGCCTACTGTTACGAGAGTGAGTCAGTACAAATATTTCGCTCACCACGGACTTGGAGCGATGTGCCCTTTCGTTCGCAGGATTTCATCAGAAGCGGCCGGCATCAGGACTTCTTGTGAATACTTCAACTTGCCGGTGGTCAAATCTTTGGGCTCTTATGTCACGAGCAACCAAGCCCCGCTCATCTGCAGCGTTCGCAAACCCCCTCGTCTCGTTCGGCGACATTCCTTCAGACGCTTTTCTGAGCAGTGCAGTCAACGTTCCTGCGTTGCCCGCTCACTCCGTCTTTTCACGTTAATAGAAGTCATCAATCAATACAAGCAAGAGGGACGGATGCAATATCCGGCTCGCTCAGCGAACTCCGGGTATTTGGCAACCTGGTCTCGGTCCTTTTGCTGTTGTTCTGATGACAGTTCGTGATACGGCCGCAGACACGGGTGGTGTTTTCTGTTGTTGTCGCGTTTCGGTGCGAATGTCCAGCCATGGCGGAATTGATATTCCATCCAGCCGAGGTGTTCTGCTTCGGCCATTGGCTCGATGTGGTCATCATGAAGTGTCGACACGTTTGTCCGTGTGTCGGCAGCTTCTGTCAGCGGAATCAATTGCAGCCCGACTGTTGCCAGGACCACCGGCATTCTGGCTGCGGCAGCCGTATTGACATCCTGGTAGTGCACCGAAAGCTGCTCAAAGGGGAGTGCCACTTCGGGGTCGACCGGCCATCCTTTCGCTGCAGCATCCTCCAGATATGACTGATGGATGACCGGAGCTACGGCAGAAGCGATACGCTGAAACTGAAGGTCACGGTTGAGGACTTTCTGAAACGCGTCGATATCCACATGCAGATTGAGAACATCATCGGGAGGAAGATGGGAGAGTCGCATGCGTCCGCCTCTCGCCCGGGATTTGATTTGTTCCAGGACTTTCTCCATGGAACGGGCACCATGTCGATAAACGCTGGTTTCCAGAAGTGCCGACAGCAGAGAGGGATCAATGTCCAGCGGCACCGGTCCCTTCAATCCGATCAGTCCTCGCAGCATGATGGCTCGTCGAAGTGGACAACCGGTGTCTGTTTCATCAATCGTGTGTTCATTCTTCAGCCAGTCGTAGTTTTTTCGCGGGTTTGGTCCGGCCACATTCAGGTAAGCCGTGAGTCGACTTTTGAAATCCGGTCCTTTCTGCTTCCTGAAGTGCAGACGCTCTGCTTCACGGCGAGCCTGGAGATTCGCTTCGTCCAGACCATACTGTTTACAGGCCTCCTGCAGTTGAATTCCGCCCAGGTCTGGTGGGCCGAAGCTTTGGAAATCGTAGCTGGTTCCGCCGGCGAAGATGAAAATGCACTTTCCGATGGGGCGCACATGTTGCCCTTCCAGAAACGTGCCATCCTGCATCGGAGCCAGCAGCTTTGAAAGCCACTGCAATCCTCCGGAATCGAACTCATCCCAGAACACAACCGGAATATGGCCTTCGAGAACCCGATCGCGAATCTGGTGGAATGCACCAATCAGCACGGATTCGTCGTTAGGACTCAGTTGTGCGAGGTTGAATTCCAGGATTGGTGCTCCGCTGCCCAGAACGGCCTTGGCGATTTGCTTCACGCCAAAAGATTTTCCGGAGCCCGGCTGGCCGAAGACTCCGATGGACAGCGGTGTCAGTTGTCTGCCGACGGCGTACTGTTCCATCAGGGAGCGGATATTGCGAAGCGATTCGATTTCATGGCGATCCACCGTTCGCATCGCGTTCATTTCGAACCGCGGGACACCGGAAAGCTTCTCGATGCCAAACTGGGCCACCAGTCGCGCTTGTCCAAGGGTCAAAGCGTGCTGAGATATCTGAGGCCCTCGTGATCCTTCCAGAATTCGCCATTCCGAACGGTTTCCGCCTTCGGGTACGACAACGTCTTCAAATTGATCGATCGAAACGGCGGAAGTCACAGCAGCGGCGATCTCTTTGGCCGGAAACTCCGGGGAATTCGCACCGTCGTCTGCGGAGCCGTGCCCGAATGCAAGCAGAGTTCTCACAGCCGTCAAACCGGCTTTGATGCCTGCAATGAACTGCCGCACTTCTTCGTCAGGCTGTTCCTGCTGCGGGGCCTGCCGAGTTACCGGCAGCCGTGAGAGGATGCCCAGAATAAACGACGAAAGACGGCCGAACGTGGTTCCTTCGATCCGATCGGACCAATCTCCCTCGCAGTGTGCGGGGTCAAAGATCAAGTGGCATCGCTTTGCTTCTGATGCACGACAGTCAACCAACACTGCTCCCTCGGCGCCGAACATCACGATAAGGTATCGGCAAGCTGACACACGAATGAACGCGGGGTTGTCTCGGAAGGCATCGGCGATATCGACCGCGGTTCGCTCCCAGGAAACACCTTTGCTGATCGCAGCCGACTCACACCGGAGATCGTCCGCCGAAACAACGACGACAAGCCGTTCGCGGAGTCTGCCGACGGCATCCTCGTTTGGCTGAACCGGTGTCAGCGCATGCCACAGGTCTCCACTGGCCAGCGGCGCCGCAGTTTTCAGAATTATCCACGTGGGGACCGGACCAGCTTTTTCTCGCAGGGCCATCGGCCACGCGGGATTGGAATAGACTCTCGTATGATGCGTGGCTGTCGGATTCGGGTGACCATCTGCCTCGGAATCTGCGTCGATCTGTCGTTGTCGGAATTCAAGCCCGCCATCATCCAGAAGCCACGCAAAGTGTTCGGCCCCCAATGCCGTATCATCCACGCAGGCCGCTTCCCGTTTCGGAATCCGATTGCCGTAACCGAGTGATTCCTGCAGTCTCCAAACCTCCCTTGCCGTCACTCCTCGCTGGGCGGCGTCGCTGCCCGCGGGAAAAACGCCAAAGACGCCGCAGCCATGTCGATACGACCGCGTGGGTTTCACGCCCAAAACCGGTCGCAGAGAAGTCACTTCCGGAGTTCCATCGGCAACCTGTTCATACGTATGAACCAGCCTGTAAAGCAGGAGTGCTCCTCCGCCGGACTTCTGATAGCGAGTGCCTTCAGACAACAGAGAAGTGCTCTGTCGCTGAGTCCCTTTGTACATGGCCCGATCAAAAACGACATCGCCCGTGATAAGAATGCTGTGGCTCATAGTCTCTGCTCAGCCCGTGTTGGAAATCGACAGCCCTGAACCAGACAAGTCTGACCGATCCGGACAACAATTGCCATTTCACGTGCCGACCGTGCTGAAGCTCATGAGATCGACTGTCGTGAACCTTGGCAACAATACAGACTTTTACTGAAACACGTCGGAAGACAATTCTGCACGGCTTCAATCGAGTGAAGTGCGCCTGCGAGAAATGCTGATTCAGGTGTATCGACATTCTGACTGTTCTCTTCAATCTCGCGTGCCGCAGGATGAAGTCGCGAATCGTGTGCTCCGGCGAATCAACTGAAGACCGCAGGGGCAGGACTGACTGCAGGTAATCTCCCGGACAAGAGATCATCGTGGTTCTGTTACATTTCGTCCGATGGCGATCGCTGGTTTCGTCGGGAATCCGAACTCGGTCGAAGGAGAAGTCGGCGACCTTAATGGCCACAACCAGGAGATAGAGGAGAGCCTAAGTCGGAACATACGACTCTGAAGAAACAGCACTTCGCGTTGAAGCATCTCGGCGGTTACGTCGAGCACATCGATGGAAGCGAATTCAGTTCTGTATCGCTTCAACCACCCGTGAGCTGTCGAACGTGGGAAGGAGTATCGAATGGCCCGGTCAGGTTCGCCTATGGTTTGGATGAGGCGACGGAGGCGGTGGTCGTATTGTTTCCGGGCGTGAACGCTTTCTGACATACAGTGAATGATCGCGCCCGCATCGGTTCAGTCAAAGTCACAATCGAAATCTGCCCGCGACGAGTACCGGCACGGTAAAGATCCGAATGTCGTATTAAACAGCATCGTTTTGAACAGGAGAAAACGTGTTCGAGTTTCGGTGTTATACCGGGATGATGTCCTGATATTGAGTTGAGTCGATCTCGCCGGCGTCGGTGCTGCTTTCACACGCTGGATCAAAGAATGGGAGCACCGTCCGTATACTTTGCCACGGCC
>JAGQPY010000306.1 GCA_020426485.1 Planctomycetaceae bacterium | reverse complement strand
CAGTCCGTCGATCGAACATGTAAGCAACGGACTGGAACTCCGTCGTACAGGCTTGGATCAAACCTAATTTCGAGCGCTGACAAACCACTCGTCGCGCCCGGTGATCATTTCATGCGAACGGAGTGACAATGCCCAGTGATTTCTCTACGTTTCTTCAAAGACGAACGTGGAATGGCTGAAAAAGTGGGATTTCCACTCGAAGTTGACCGGAATCAACGTGTCGCGACCATCAGAATATCCGGCAAAGGGCGTTGGTCAGGCTTCGCAGAATAGTCGGCTGACTGCAATTTCGAAGGCGACCCCAGAAGATGCGTCGACAGAGCCAGCCGTGGACCTGGACCCCCCAATCGCATTCTTTTCAACGCCAAGGGCTGTTCGTAACCGGCTTGTCACTGTCGAAGGTCGTCCACAGCCATCAATTCGACACTTCCCTACGGACGCACTGTCTCCCAATTTGATTGCGGAATGAATTCTTATGAATGCTTCGAAATGCTCTCTGCTGCTGGCTCTGCTGGCCGCCATGACGCCGATCTGTGGTGCGGCTGATCGTCCCAACGTTCTGATCATCATGGCGGATGACTGCACGTACAATGACCTGCCTGTCTACGGCGGAAAGAACGCCATCACGCCCAACATCGACCGTCTGGCGTCTGATGGCCTGACCTTCAATCGAGCCTACCTGTGTTCGGCCATGTGTCAGCCGTGTCGAGCGGAGTTGTTTTCCGGGCGGTATCCCATGTCGAATGGTTGTGCGTGGAATCATTCGGCCAGTCGTCCGGAGACGACCAGTATGCCTCAACATCTGGGACGGCTTGGTTATCGAGTCGGACTGGCCGGGAAAGTTCATGTGAAGCCGGACCAGGCATTTCCGTTTCAGCAGGTGGGCGGTTTTGATCCCAACTGTGTTCGCAATCCCACGAACACCCACGACCTGTCGGCCGTCAGAAAATTTGTCAGCGATCATACATCGCCCTTTTGTCTCGTGGTGGCGTTGGTGGAACCACATGTGCCCTGGGTGATGGGCGATCCGTCGCAGTATCCGCCTCGCAAGCTTCAACTGCCGCCGAACATCGCCGACACCGAACGAACTCGACAGGACTTCGGAAAGTATCTGGCAGAAATCACCTACATGGATGGACAGGTTGGCGAACTGCTGTCGGTTCTGGAAAATTCCGGGCAGGCCGACAATACCCTTGTCCTCTTCACGTCGGAACAGGGCTCGCAGTTCCCCGGCTGCAAGTGGACAAACTGGGCGACCGGAGTTCACACGGCCTTGATTGCTCGCTGGCCCGGCAAAGTGGCGGCCGGAAAAAGAACGGATGCTCTGGTGCAGTATTGCGACGTTCTGCCGACTCTGCTGGACATCGCCGGTTCCGCACCGCAGCCGAATGACTTCAGCGGCACCAGCTTTCGGGCGGTCCTGGAAGGCAAAACTCAGGAACACCGCGAATATATTTACGGCATGCACAACAACCTTCCGGAAGGTCCTTCCTTCCCGATTCGTTCCGTTTCGGACGGCACATGGCACTACATCCGCAACCTGACACCCGACGAGATCTTCATTGAAAAGCATCTGATGGGCATGAAGGGCGACGGAGGTCTGAACAATCCGTATTGGGGAACATGGGTCTGGAGCAGCGAAGAAGACACGCGCACCTATGAACTGGTCAAACGTTACATGCGTCGCCCGCCCGAACAGCTGTATCTGATGTCCGAAGATCCATACGAAATGAATGATCGTGCGTCCGATGCTTCGGTGGCTTCCATCAAACAGAAGCTTTCCGCAGAACTCGACCGCTGGATGATGTCCGAAGGTGATCCCGGAGCCGCTCAGGATACGCGTGATGCTTTGCAGGCTTCTCGAAAAGGTGAACATCTTTACCCGGCCAAATAGCGTGTCGCTGATCGTCTCCTGAAAGAAGCTCCCGATGAATCGCAACCTGAAATTCCTGCTCACCTGGTGTTGGCTGATTTCCGTCTGTGTCCAAACATCGGCGATGGAAGCCGGCGCTGCCAAAGTCGACATTACGCGAGACGAACCCGGTCCGGCTCACGACCGCCTGCACGCTCGCGCGGTGGTGCTTCGGGAAGGCGACCAGCATCTGGTGATCATCTCCGTGGATGCCGTGGCCATCGGTGAAATCGGACCCATCGGAAACGACTATCTGTCGACGGTTCGTTCCGCGATTGAAGCCGAATGGAAGATTCCGCCGCAGAATGTTGCCGTGAACGCCAGTCACTGTCATGGAATCGTGTGTACCGATGTCGCCGAACGCACGATCGAAGCCGTGCGAGTTGCCTGGAGTCGTCTGGAACCGGTTCGCACGGGCACGGGGCGTGGTCACGAAAATCGCATCATGGAGAACCGCCGTTTGATCATGAAGGATGGCAGCACCATTGATGTGCGCCATGCGTATTCGATGCCTCCCGATCAGGATGTGCAGTCGGTGGGGCCCATTGATCCGGACGTCGGCATCCTGCGACTGGATCGCCTGGACGGTCGACCTCTGGCCGTGCTGTACAACTTCGCCTGTCATCCGATTCAGGGAGTTCCCGGAGGCGGCAACACGGCCGATATGACGGGCTATTCATCCAAGGTGATCGAAGAAACGCTGGGAAATGACGCTGTGGCCCTGTTTATTCAGGGCTGTGCCGGTGACATCAATCCTCGGTTTTATAAGGACGTCGATCATCCGCGCGATGCCGAACCGTTCGGTAACATGCTGGGCCTGAGCACTCTGAAGGCGTGGCGACAGATCAGCCCCACCGAAGATCACCGGCTGAAGGTGGTTCAACAGCAACTGGAACTTCCGCGAGCCGACACGGCCGAACGAATTCTGGCGCTGGAAGCGGAACGTGATCGGCTGCTGAGGACTTTGAAAGGCACAACGCTCAGCCTGAAAACTTTTCTGCCGCTGATTGTCAAACAGAAACTGAACGAAGACTTTCCGTCGTATTATTCGCACGCCTATCTTCATGAAGATGCGATCGGCCGCAGCGACCTCCGTCATCTGGATGCCGACAACAAACGCAATCTGGAACGTTACATTCAGAATATCCAGACCATGGAACAGCTGACTCGCATTCAGACAAATCTGGCTCTGCTGCAGAAACACCAGGCCCATTATGTCCGCACCGGCAAAAGAACTCTGGACGTCGAACTGCTGGCCTTTCGAATTGGCGACTTTGTGATGACCACGTTCCCCGGCGAACTGACGGTGCAGATCGGACTGAATCTGAAACAGGCCTCTCCGCATCCGTCCACATTTATCGCGGGCTATACCAACGGTTACATTTACTACGCTCCCACCAGCGAACAGTTAAAGAATCCCGGCAGCGCTCAGGAGGACTGTGATTGCCTGCTGGCTCCGGATTGGCAGCCGATCTACGAACAGGCCGCTCTGAAACTGCTGCGACAGCTGTGATTCACGGCAATTGCCTTGCAGGATCACTTGACTCGGACCAACAACCGGCACGCTTTGATTCAACAGACTTCACCAGGTGCCCACGCCCATTCTTCCCATCGACGAAGTCATTCCGCAGGTCATCGCCTCGCTGAGCAAACATGCATCACTGGTGCTGCAGGCGCCGCCGGGAGCCGGAAAGACGACTCGCGTTCCACCGGCCTTGCTGAAGGCAGACGTCGCCACGGGCAGCGGGCTGATTCTGATGCTGGAGCCGCGACGTCTGGCCGCTCGCACGGCTGCTCGACGCATGGCGGCCGAAGCCAGTGAACGCGTCGGGCAGACGTTCGGCTATCGAGTTCGCTTTGAAGAAAAGCTGAGTTCGCAGACTCAAGTGTTGGTGGTGACTGAAGGCATCTTACTGCGACGGTTGCAGGAAGATCCGTTTCTGGAAAATGTCGCGGCGGTGATCTTCGATGAGTTCCATGAACGTCGGCTGGACAGCGATCTGGCTCTGGCAATGACACATCGCATTCAGCAGACCGTTCGACCGGAACTTCGTATCGTCGTGATGTCGGCGACACTGAACGCCGAACCTGTGGCCGCGTTTCTGGGCCAGTGCCCGGTGATCACCAGCGAAGGCCGCCAGTTCCCCGTCACCATTCGTTATCAGCGCCCAACCCCGCGAGAAGCGATGACGACAACGGTGTTCAAAGGCATCGAAACCGCGCTGATGCAGTCCGCCGGGGATGTGCTGGTGTTCCTGCCCGGCGTGGGTGAAATTCGGCGACTACAATCGGAACTGACGTCTCTTGCGAAACAACACCAACTGTCGGTGCTTCCGCTGTTTGGCGAAATGACGTCTGAAGAACAGGACGCCGTTCTGCAACCGGGAGCTTCGCGTAAGGTGGTTCTGGCCACGAATGTGGCCGAAACATCGGTGACCATCGAAGGAATCACCGCCGTGGTGGATTCCGGATACTGTCGACAGATGCGGCTGGATGCGTCGGTCGGTCTGGACCGGCTGGAACTGACGCCGGTTTCCAAAGCCTCGGCTGACCAGCGAGCCGGGCGAGCCGGCCGAACCAGTGCCGGGCTTTGTCTGCGGATGTGGGACGAAGCGACTCATCGGATTCGTCCGGACTTCGAAACGTCAGAACTAAATCGCGTGGATCTGTCTGCGGCCGTTCTGCGACTTCATGCGTGGGGTGAACGCGACATTCGCAGTTTCCCGTGGTTTGAAGCTCCACCGGAATCTTCTCTGCAGCACGCCGAACGTCTGCTGCAACTCCTCGGCGCGCTGGATGACGAACGGCGGATTACGGAACGGGGCATCGCTCTGACGGCCTTTCCTGCAGCACCGCGAATCGGACGACTGCTGCTGGAAGCAGCGGCTCTGGGCCAGCTGCCTCGATGTGCCCTGCTGGCGGCCATGCTGTCGGAACGCAGTCCCTTTATGACCGCTCGCGACCTGCAGAATTCTTCTCCGCGAGGCCCGGCGACGAATACCGACCGCAGCACCGCCGGATCGCAATCGGATGTGCTGGACCGACTGCACGCGTTGGAAGAGTACTTTCGAACCGGCAGAATCGAAACGCCTTTCGGAACCGTCAATCGCGGCAGTGCGGCTGGTTTACAGCGAGTCGCCAGCCAGTTCGTTCAGTCGGTGCCGACCTTCGAACAGAAAAGTACTTCCGCCGATCGTCGTTCGTCCTCGGACTCGAACGGCCAATCTGCCGACGATTCGGACACGATACTGCGGAAAGCACTGCTGGCCGCGTTTCCGGATCGATTGGCTCGACGTCGCGAAGCCGGTTCCGAAAAGGCGCTGATGGTGGGCGGTCGAGGCGTCAGACTGGCTCGACAGTCGGCCGTGCGCGGAGCCGAACTGTTTCTGTGCATCGATGTCGACGGAGCCGGAACCGACGCGCTTGTGCGGCAGGCGTCGGCTGTGGACCGTGACTGGCTGGATGCACATTCGCTGCAGACCACAGTGGAAATGTTTTTTCATCCGACGCAGAAACAGGTGATGGCTCGCCGACGCATCCGGTTCGCAGATCTGCTGCTGGAAGAATCGCCTTCCGCCATCGAGGATCATGATGCGGCGGCGGAAGAATTGTTTCAGGCGGCAAAGAATCAACTATCTGTTGTCATGCCGCAGAATGACGACTCCATTGCAGCCTTCATCACGCGTGTCCGCTGCCTGCGAGAATGGATGCCGGAACTTGGTCTTCCGGAAATGGACGATACACAACTGCAGAATGTGTTGAGAAATCTGTGCGATCGGTGTCGCTCGTTTCGCGATCTTCAGAAGGCGCCGTGGCTGCCTGAACTGGAAGGCCGGCTTGAGTATGCTCAGCTGCAGGCACTTCAGCGAGAAGCACCGGAACGCATCCTGGTTCCCAGTGGCAACCGCATTCGTCTGCAATACGAATTGGGTCGCCCGCCGGTTCTGCCCGTGCGAATTCAGGAAGTGTTCGGTTGGGCTCAAACACCAACCGTAGCCGGCGGACGCGTTCGAGTCCTGCTGCATCTGCTCGCGCCGAACATGCGGCCGCAGCAGGTCACCGACGATCTGGCCAGCTTCTGGGCCAACACCTATCAGGATGTCCGCAAGGAACTCAAACGACGCTATCCCAAACACCGCTGGCCCGAAGATCCTCGGGAGCTTCTCCCAGCGCCATGAACAGTCTCTTGTTTAACCCGATGCCGCAGGCGAGGCAAATGGCTGGCGAGGCGAATGGCTGGCAGGACGGGCCTCGCCTGCGGCATCGGGTTAAACGGAAATGCACTCCTCAGAAACGCTTCACGACGTAGGCTTGGGCTCTGCGTGATTACCGGCCGTCGAGGACCCGGGCGAGAACCGCGACGCCGCAGTGGCCCGCTCCGTGCATTTGCAGCAGGCGAGTTGCTTCGCTGCAGGTGGCTCCGGTTGTCAGCACATCATCCACCAGAAGAATTCGTTTGCTCTGAATCACATGCGAATCGCGCAGACGAAAGGAATCTTTCTGGTTTTCATAGCGGCGCTGGACGGACACTCGTTTTTGTGGTCGAGGCTGCCCTCGACGACGCAGAATGTGTTCGTCACAGGGAATACGAAGTCCTCGCGACAGAACGGCGGCGATGATGCCGGCAGGATTAAACGGTCTGAACAGACGCGACGTCCAACCCTGCGGAATGGGAATGATGAGATCCGGTTCGGCCGAGATAAGCTCGTCAAGCCTTTCCGTCAGCAGCAGTTCGGCCAGATGTTCGATGACGGCCGTCGACCACGACCACTTGCCGGACAGAATGGCTCGCCGCATGTGGTCGTTGTACATCCCGAGACAGGTCACTGACTGAAACCGAATGGGCTTGCCGCGACAATGAGTGCATCCCGTCGTCGTTTGAGCGAACGGGCCTGTTTCAGCACCGCATCTTTGACACTGATGTTCCAGAGTCGGTGCGATTTTCTGACGACAGTCGTCACACACAGCA
>JAGQPY010000305.1 GCA_020426485.1 Planctomycetaceae bacterium | reverse complement strand
GGCGAGTCCCACCCCGGCTGCGGTCAACCTCGCTTGCGGCATCGGGTTAAACAAATTGCTTCCGCTGCCTGAAAAAGCGGGCACAAGAGCACGATCGGTCTCGAACGTCAGCGTTTTTCCTGCTCGCGTCTCTTCACAGCGTGGGGATGATCCTCTGAAATTGACGGCCGCCACTCACTGAGACGTCGTGCTGCTCCACTGAAACAGGCTCAGTCGGAGGACTCGGCCGCCTCCGTCTCCTCCGACGGTGCCGAAGGTTCGACCATCACAATCGGGAACACGTCTCCCGAAGATTCGACTCGCCCGTAAACCGATTCGTTCCACGTGTGGTGCCCCAGCACCGCCCGGTTCGCTCGCCCGCCCTGCAGATTTCGGTAAACGACCATCTGCAGCGAACCAATTCGAATTCGAAACCCACTGGCTTCGTGCGGCGTGTTCACGCGACGGTCTTCGGTCACTGTCAATCGATTCCAATCGACGGGGCTGGCCTTGCGGTCCGGATGCCAGTCCAGCATCAGCGGCAATGTGACACCGCCCTTTCCTTCCGCCGTCAGGACCAGGGACGAATTGACCTGTTCCAGACTTCCCGGTGCCTGCACGACTCGATCGTCATCCAGCCACATTGGGACGGCTCGCACAGAAACGCCTTCCCCGTGCAGAGTCAAATCGCGGGTGATGGAATTCGCTTCGGCAACAACCAGACCGTTGAGCGGAAGTTCGCTGGTCAGACGGATTTGATCGTCGGAACCGGCGGAAAATGATTCGTTGACGATGGCAAAGTGCTGATCCAACGAAAGCAGGATGTGACGCACATGACAGCAGCCCTGGTTGGATTTCGATTCCAGTTCCACAAAGGCCACTTCGTCGTCCAGGAACCAGCAACTGCACGAAAAATCGTCCCGAGCCACCTCGGCACCGTTGACTTCAATGCGAGACGTCCAGTCGCCATTCATCAACGGGCTTCCCAGAGCCGCCATGCTGATGCGTGGAGTCTGCTGATTCCAGCCAACACACACCGTATCGCCGTCAACGTTCAGCCGATTTCGCAGCAGTGCAAAGCTGGCCCAGTCCGACTGAGCACTCAACGCCTCCGTTTTCTTCTTCTTTTTCTTTCCGCCATCCTGAGACTTCTTCTTTCGCTGTTTGCGAAGCCCCTTGCTGCCCTCCGCCAGCGCTGTCACGAAGTCACCGACGCTCTTCGGAACGTCACTGAACCTGACGGCCGACTTCAGCAGATCCAGCTCCGACGAACTTTCGGGAAAGTCGGGATCACGACTGTGGCGTCCGGTCAGAAAGCCGTCCACGGTCGTCAATGTCGCGATGCGAGCCACCGCTCGACTGTAACGCAGGCGAGTCGCTTTGCCGCACCAGTCTGTCTGAAATGCAGAACTCCACGCAGCCGCTCGAACGAAGGGGGCCAACCACTGCCCCACATCGGCGGTCAACGCGGCCTGCAGAGTGCCATCGTTGTCTGTGGAATCTTCCATGTACAGCGCCAGATGCAACAGGCCGCGCGTGTGAAGCATCTTCGACTGCTGCAGTGGACTCAGCAGCAGACTCAGCACCAACGAAAGCTCCCCCAGAATCAACGTCTGAGCACTCAGTGCGACCACCTGCGGTACTTCTTCAGAAAACGTCAGCGACTGAGACATCTCGGTCAGCCGCTCCGGCGTCAGCTCCGTCAGAGCGTAGTACACAACCTTCAGTTGAGAACCATTGAATTCCTCCGGACTCCGCAAAATCATGTCGCAGGCCACCAGCGCGGCAAACGGCGAAAGTTCGCCGGATTCCGTCGCCGTCTGCACCAGCTGTTCCACAATCTCCGCCGGTTCCGCGCCCAGCCGCAGCAGAGCACTCAGGCGCTGGTCGTCACTGCTGTCGACGATGGTTTCGACTGACCACAACAACGGCGACATATCTGCGAACAACTTGCGATAACGTCGCCCCGCTTTCGCCAGCGAACGCGACAGCGCTTTGTGAAAAGCCCTCGCGTCGCCGGACTGCAGTGCTTTCCGGAACGGAGCATCCGCACTTCGGCGAACCGCCAGCTGAGTAAACGTTTCGTCGGTCATCTGAGCCATTTAAATGATCCACACAACTGCGACACATCGCCGCGTGATGTCCCCGCTCCGGAAAGCACCTGCAACGGGCAACGGAACGTCGTTTGAGTCAGCCGACACGATAGCGGTCTGGCCATGATCTGCAAAGCACGCAGCCAGCCCAAATTGCACGTTCGCGAGACTCCCGTCGCTTCCCATGAGCGACTCGACTTTTTTTGGCCCGATGATGCCAAACTTCATCCGTGCAGACATGGCGATCCGGTGAGAATGGTGACACGAGACGGCCCGCCATCGCCGCCTGCCCGCTCGACGCCTTGGGTCTGCTGGCTGCGAACATCCGGCGGAACCGAAGAACCGCTCACAAGACCGGGACGGCTTCCGCAACGGGGCAGAATCCGAGCAAAACACTCTTTGGTCAGGGGGCCTGCCCCGGGGTTTTCAGCGGTTTGAGGTCACTGAAAAATCGTTTCTCTGCGTCAGGCGGCAACTCATTTCAGCGGAACGGAACATAGCCGTTTGTAGCGGGGGCCATGCTGATTCGGCTCGGATCGATACAGATGTATCTCCGTGGCGACCTCCGTTCCAAAATCTCGGTCTCGGTTCTGATCCAGCCAGTCGAACAGCAAGGGCGACGGCCGGCGATTGATTCGAGCCAACGTCAGATGCGGATGAAACGGACGATGTTCCTTCGGAAAACCCAGCGGCAACAATTCCGCATCCAGCGTCGATGCCAGTCGACTCATCGCCCCCAAATCATCAATCCCCATCCAAACCACCGCCGGACGACGTTCTTCGGGAAACACACCCACGCCTCGCGCGGTCCATTTGAATGACGACACAGAATCAGCAAGTCCCACAAGTAAGTCTTTAACGAACGGAAGCCTGTTGACGTTTGTTTCGCCGAGGAACTTCAGCGTGATGTGAAAGTCGTCCGGAGTCACTGTCCGAATGCGGCTGTCGACTTCCTGCAGCTGCTTCGCAGCACACTCCGCCTGCTCGCACAGATGCTGCGAGATCGACAGCCCAATAAACGTTCGCATTGCCGGCACCTCAGCGTCAAATCTTCAGGCGTCCAGCCCGAACCGCGGGCAGAACCCGTCCCCCATGTGCGATTGTCTGCAGACAATCGCCTTTTGCTGCTAACAAACAGTGCGCCGCAAGGCAAGGGAACGAATGGCCACAGCCAGGTTCAGTGAATCTGAGAAAGTCATTTTTCAACATTGGTAGACATTATTTTTTAGCACGGTTATTCTTACAAACGTAAGGGCGTTTAAAAATTTCCACCGCCCAGTGAATTGGTTCAATCTTTTTCTATGTCAGTCTTTTGGAGTCGAAGTATGAACAGACAAAGACATCGAGGTTTTACGTTGATCGAGCTGTTGGTGGTCATTGCAATCATTGCAATTCTCATAGCCCTGCTGCTCCCGGCCGTTCAACAGGCACGAGAGGCCGCTCGACGAACAGAGTGCAAGAACAATCTCAAGCAGATTGCACTGGGATTGCACAACTACCATGACACGCACACGGTGTTTCCGTTTGGATCGATCAGCCGAATTAACGGAGTCGCCCCGGCACCAGGAACCAGTAACACCCGACAGAACTGGTTTCACATGATTCTGCCTTATGTCGATCAGGCTCCGCTGTACAACCAGGTCCAGCCGCGAATTCAGGGCAATCAGTTTCCGGGAGGCTGGCCTGAAGCCACAACCATTATCAAGATGTTTATGTGTCCTTCGGACCCGGAGAATCCCAAGACTGTGCAGCAGGGATTCCATGGAAACTATCTTCCTGTGCATGGGTCTTCTCATGCCGGAGCAAACAACACGTTCGCGACCACTGATGGGATGTTCTACCCGTTGTCCAGCACCAAGCTGACGGACATCAAGGACGGAACCTCGAACACAGCGATGTTGGGTGAAATCCGCCTTCAGGCAGACAGCATTGCCGCCAGTGGAGCAGGAAACGTCGTCTGTGGCGGTACACACGATCTCCGTGGACGTTATTACAACACGCATCACGGCAATGCGACGGTCACAACGCTTCGTCCGCCCAACACGCCCGTGGGTGACATCGCTCAGTACTGCAACGGCACCGAACAGGTTCCGTGTCGTCAATGTTCGAGCGGCAACACCGAGACGCATATGCGCAGCTGGCACGAAGGTGGAGCCCAGATTGCTCTGGCCGATGGCTCGGTGCGGTTTGTATCCAGCAACGTTGACACTGCTACTTTCCAGGCCGTTGGCACGATTCGCAAGGGTGAAGTGCTCGGGGAATGGTAAGGGAAGTTCTTTCGAACGCCGCCTTTCGATGCACGAATGGCGGCGTTCGATTTACATTCATTTGTTTGATAGACGGGTATTCTAATCTATGAATCGTTTCCACGTTTTTCCTGCCTTCGTCGGATTGCTCCTGGTGTCCCTGTCAGGCTGCGGAGGCCCGGGGGGACCTCCGGCACCGGAAATGTTTCCGGTTTCCGGGACAGTGAATCTGGATGGCCAACCACTCGCGGAAGGCAGCATCACGATCGACCCTGTCGGTGGTAAGGGGGTACCAGCGATGGGCGGCATCAAGGACGGAAAGTTCTCTTTTCAGGCCGCCGCCGGGGAATACATCGCCCGTTTTTCGGCAATCGAAGTGACTTCTGAGAAAGACGAATACGGCGAACCGATCACTCGATCTCTGATCGGCGATGAGTTCAATGGAAGTTCTACCACAAAAGCATCGATCACCAGCGGCGAAAACAATCTGAGCTTTGACGTGAAGGGGATCGCGGCGAAGTAGAACGCGAACCCCCGCGGCTCGCTCGAAGTCTGCCGACACACTTAAGACGCAGAATGGATCAGCGGAATGCTGGTCCATGATTGCGTCTTTTTTTTGTTCGGGGTGCCCTGCAGCGTTGAAGACTAACTCTGTCAGATTTGAGCGTATCTAATGGTCGGAGTCCTTTACGAACGAAACGCATTGTTCGATGTCAGTTTCCTCCGTGATTCTCATCGCCCCGGGAATACTGCCAAAGAATGAGCTGTGAGAGCAGGCTGCATTCCGGAATCCACGGTAGGCCGGCGAATGGCAATGGAAAACTCATGGCACAGTTTTCGCTTCTGAGACCTTTCGTTGCTCAGCAATTTTCGGTGCATTCATAAAACGGACGTCTTTGTCTTGAATTCGGCAGGTCGCTGAGAGAAAATTGTGTGTTGTCGATTGTGCACCTGTGTGCGGCATGTCGGTGATTGTGCGTTTTCGCACAGAGTCACCTGTGTGACTCTTAGGGGGGCGTGATTTTTTTCGATTGACGGGCAACGACAGGAAATCGCGACTTCTGAGCGTGACAGGATTCGAAAAGTAAGATTTGGTCTGGAACGACGCCATGACAATTCGATTTTTACAGTTCGCGTCACTGATCTGCTTCGTTTCTGTGACCGGGCCACTGAAGGCTCAGCTTGACTACGAACAGGCACCCATCAACTACAGCGATTCCACGCCGCATGACCGAGTCGCTTTGTTTGCCGAAAAGCTGCATCGAGGCGAAGTGTCGCTGGAATGGGAGCCTCGTCACGGATACCTGAAATCGTTTCTGGCGGCGATGGAGGTTCCGGTGGAATCACAGACAATGGTATTTTCCAAAACCAGTCTGCAGATTCATCGCATCACGCCGGAAAAGCCGCGAGCTGTCTACTTCAACGACGACGTCTATGTCGGCTGGGTTCAACGAGGCGACGTGGTTGAGATCTCGGCGGCCGACCCGGATCTTGGCGGAACGTTCTACACCCTGTCGCAGCAGAAGTCAGATCATCCTCGGATCGAACGCGAAACGTCACGTTGCCTGCAGTGTCACGGGTCAACCCACACTCGACGAGTTCCAGGCCACATTGTTCGCAGCGTCTATCCCGATTCTTCGGGACAGCCCGTCTTTCGTCTGGGAACTCATCTGACCGAAGCCGATGCTCCGTTTGAAGAACGCTGGGGCGGCTGGTACGTCACAGGAACTCACGGTGCTCAACGACACATGGGCAACGTGACGCTCAGCGATCCCGACGCCAGTGAAGAACTTAATCGAGAACGCGGCGCGAATTTGACAGATCTTTCGACACTGATTGATACTTCGCCTTATCTCAGCCCGCACAGCGACATCACCGCGCTGATGGTTCTGCAGCATCAGGCATTCGTCCATAACGTGCTGACCGCCGCCAATCATTCCGGACGGCTGACCGCTCGGGATGCCAAAGTGATGAACAAGGCTTTGGAACGACCGGAGAACTTCGAATCGGAATCGACAGACCGCCGTTATTCGTCTGCAGCAGAGAAGGTGGTCAAGGCACTGCTTTTCTGCGGCGAACCGGAACTGACGTGTCCTGTGAAAGGCACGAGTGAGTTCGCGGAATATTTCGCTCACCTGGGACCGTTCGACAGTCGAGGCCGCAGCTTGCGCGAGCTGGATCTGCAACATCGTTTGATGAAATATCCGTGCAGCTTTCTGGTCTATACAGACGCATTTCGAAACCTGCCGAACGGCGTGATGATTCGAGTTGAGCGTCGACTGCGGGAGATTCTCAGCGGCGAAGATCAGTCGTCGGAATTCGCACATCTCAGCATTGAACAGAAACAGGCGATTCGAGAAATTCTCGCCGACACCACCACGCTGTCTCTCAATTGATTCACGCCAATTTGTCCGTCCGGTTTATCTGAACAGCGGCACCTTGGAATGCAGCGACTTGTCGCCGCGTTGGATTTCTGCGAAAGATCGTCGCCAAGACATGCCTTTGAATTTCAGAAGCATCCGCGACAACTCAGACGGCACCGACCTTTCTTTGAATCAGGCGATCGGCA
>JAGQPY010000304.1 GCA_020426485.1 Planctomycetaceae bacterium | reverse complement strand
CAGGCGATGTCAGCCAGTCGGCCAGAACTTCGCGAGGGTCTTCCACGCCCTCCAGGGAAGCGGTTTCTCCGAACAGCGGGCGAGGCGGCAGGGTTTCTCCGGTCACCGGATGCTGCACCGATCCCTTGTCCGCGGCGAAGAAGAATTCTTCTGAACCTGAAATCGGCGGGGAAACTCCGGTGCCCTTGCGCCCGATGCGAGCGAACCAAGCCGCGAAGCTGTAGAAGTCATCCTGCCCCCATTTTTCGAATGGATGATGATGACACTTGGCGCAGTCCAGTCGAGTTCCGATGAATAACTGGCCCACCAGTGTGGCCACTTCATCCGGACTTCGCCGATCACGAAACAGTGTCACCGCGCCGTTTTTGAAGGTACTGCCACGAGCCGTCACGAGTTCTCGAACGAATTCATCCCACGGCTGTCGCTGATGAAAGCGACTGCGAATCCAGTAGTCATAGTTCAGAACGGCCTTGATGCCGACTCGATACGGATTGGGCCTCAGCAGATCCACCCACTTGTTGGCCCAGAAGTCCGCAAAGTCCGGTTCCTGCAGCAGACGGTCAACCAGTCGTTGTCGCTTGTCCGGATCAGTGTCCTTCAGAAAGGCTTCGACTTCTTCCGGGTGCGGCAGACGGCCGCAGATGTCCGTCGCTGCTCGGCGAAGAAACGTGTGGTCGTCACAGGCTTCCGAGGGCGTGATGTTCAGACGCTGCAGCTTGTCCCACACCAAACCGTCAATGAAATTTAGGCGCGGCAGAGCTGCGTAAACATCAGCCGGGACCGCTTCCGGGCGTGGCACCACAATTTCGCAGACGGCGATCTGTCCGAGGAATCGAGCCATGATCGCCGCATCACCGGTGATCTGTCCAGCCGTGACAACACCGGCTTCGGTCACCGCCGCAATGGGAGCTTCGTTGGACTGAAAAGCTGCCAGTCGAGTCACGTCTCGCTGCTGCCCATCACTGAAATGGGCCAGCACCTTCAACGCGACAGATTCTTTGTTTTTCAGAACAATTGAATCGGGAATCACCGTCACGTGCTGCAACTGTGGGGCGTCGGGGGCTCGACGAGGCATGCCCTGTCGAATCCATGTCAGTAACGTCTGATATTCGGGACTGTCGGCATGCAGCCGACGACCACCACCATGAGGAACTTCGGCGGTCGGTTTTGTTAACAGCAGGCTGGCTTCTGGAATGCCGGCAAAGATTCGGCGTCCACGACTTTCGCGACTGATGGAGTCGTAGTCGAAGTCAGAATCAAACGCGAACAGTGACAATTGAAATCCGCCCTGACCGCGAGCCTTTCCGTGGCAGGGGCCTGAGTTACAGCCAAAGCGAGTCAGGATGGGTTGAACATCATTGTCAAAGTCGACAACGGCTTTCACGTTTGATGACTGTGCTGGTTCGGCCGCCCGCGATTGATTCATCCCGCAGACGAAACACACGAACAGCACCATGACCGTCGTTTGGGATACGAAAATGTCGAGACGGCTGGTCATCGGACGTCGATCAGGCGATCGGTGGGAAGGAGCTGAATGTGGAGATACCTGATTCATGGGGAGGCAGGTAACAAAGGCGGGAAGGAAAGTCGAAGTGGCAGGGCTTTTCAGTCTAACATTTCCCTCGGCAAATGCCACGGGATTCCGCGCGCGAACAGTCAGTGACAGTCAGTCCGCAGGTTTTGTGGTCCATAGACCCTCGACCACCGCAGTTGTGATTCCGCTGCGCTGCCTGCATGATTGTGGGTCTGTCGCCGATATTTGCGAGCAAAGATCTCGCACGAAATGCCAGTTTTTGGGGGCTTGCGACTTCAGTTGGCTGAAAGCCATCGGGCAGGTCAGTAAAGTCAACGGGTACGGTTGGCGCGGCGTGTTTTTGACGAACTTCAGCTGTGAGCAATCACCGTGACTTTGGGTCGAAAATGATGATTGTCGCTTGCGACGCCCGGCTTTGATCACATGTACTCCTGTGGATTGGTGGAAGAAATGAGTAACGGTACGGTCGATGGCAAAGTCCACTTCATTGAAGAAACGAAAACGTATGGACAGAAAGGTTTTCGAAAACGCCTGGTGGTCATTGAGCAGAACAATGGTCGCTTCACCAACTACATTCCCGTCGAGTTCGTTCAGGATGCGTGTGATGATGCTGATCAGCTGAACGTGGGCGATGATGTTCAGATCTCGTATCGTCTGAGCGGTCGCAAGTGGCAGCGTGATGCAAACAGCGAAGTCAAATACTTCCTGAGCGCGGAGGCGACGGGATTTCAGCTGAAGAGTGCGGCCGGTCATCAGGCTGAATCACCCGCTGAAGAAGACATTCCGTTTGGAGAAACCTTCTCCTCAGACGAAGATCCACCGTTCTGAAAATCGGCGTTGCGGCGAAAAGGTGTTTCGTTTCCGGAAATGGCAGATCTCAGACCGGTATTCCAGTCGTCCGCTGACACCGGACTGCGGGCCGTTTCCTCATAGGTTGGAGGGTCGGGAAAATGAAAGACGTGACGAACACCAGTCCACAGACCAAACAGCAGGTCGTGGACACCTACTTCATGGAACACCGAGCGAGGCTGATCGATATCGCGGCCTACATGGACAGGATTGATCGAGGCCAGGGAGCAGCCATCGACGATTTTCGCGACCATGCGTTTCGACAGGCGATCGGAATCCTGCTGGACGGGAAGCCTCACCGCGCCAGACGAATTCTGGAACTGCTGAGCGATGACACACCTGATCTGCCGCAGTCCGCGCACGGAATGAAGGGTGCGGCGGGAGCGGTTCGACCGAAAGCGGGAGGTGCCTGATGAGATACATTGATCCGCACATTCACATGGTGTCTCGCACCACGGACGACTATCAACGGATGGCTCAGGCTGGCTGCGTCGCCATCACGGAACCTGCCTTCTGGGCCGGCTTCGACCGTTCATCGGCTCAGGGGTTCTATGACTACTATCGCCAGCTGACGGAATACGAACCTCGCCGCGCGGCCCAGTTTGGGATTCAGCACTTTACATGGCTGTGTATTAACCCGAAGGAGGCCGATGACCCCGGGTTTGCTCGCGAAGTCATCTCACTGATTCCTCAGTTCCTGGACCACAGCAACGTACTGGGTATCGGGGAAATCGGACTGAACAAGAACACGAAGAACGAACTGATTATTCTGGAAGAACAGATTGCACTTGCCGAAAAGCACAATCAACTGGTTCTGGTTCACACGCCTCATCTGGAAGACAAACGCAAGGGGACACGATTGATTATGGATGCCCTGTCCGCCAGTTCCATTGAACCCGGTCGTATTCTGATCGACCATGTGGAAGAGCACACGGTCGACGAAGTTCTGGACCGCGGATTCTGGGCGGGAATGACACTCTATCCGGATACGAAAGTCACGCCGCAACGAGCTGCGGACATTATCGAAATGTACGGCAGCGAACGGATCTGGATGAATTCCGCCGGTGACTGGGGTTGCAGTGATCCGCTGGCCGTCCCGAAAGCTCGCCTGGAAATGCGGCGTCGAGGTCACGGCATCGATACCGTGGACAAAGTTACCTATCACAACCCGATTCAGTTCCTGTCGCAGTCGGAACGATTTCAGCTGCAGTGATTGCGGCACGGCAAAAAGACAGTCGGCCGTCGGAAGTGCAGTCGGCCAACGTCGGAATGCTGCTGTTGGCCGTGTCTGCTGCCTGTTGGGTCAGAGCGGACAAATTGATGGCGGGAACGTTATTCGTCGGATCCGGACCCTGTCAGTGTCTTCAGTACCCAACCGATCCCGGCCACTCCCAGAATCCCCAGCGAAATCAGGCCGCGAATTGATCGTCCTCGCAAACGAACGCTCGACCCGGAACTCCCGTCGTCAGACTGAGCGAGCAGGGGCATCAGTTCCAACGCGGAAGCTGTCGCCTCCGAATTTCGCGGTCCGGCATTCGCTTTGCCCGCGAACGCTGCAAGACCACAAATCAGCATCATCAACACTGCCATCTTTACAACCATTCGCCGAACCATCACGACTCACCTCTGGAAGGGCCGGAAAAGTGTGGTGGTGGCACAATGCCACCCACTCCACGTGGTGACCCATTAAAGTGAATGACGCAAGTAATGCAAGCGACTGGCGATTCAAATTCGGCGCCCAAACATCGGCGCCGAAATCGAATCATCGATACGGACGCGGCGTCGGTGCGGTGATGGTCGGCGGTCCTGATGCACCGTAGGCCGGAACTGTCAGCGACGGATGAGTAGGCTGCGATCCAGGCACGAAGATTGTCGGCGAACCATAGGTTGCTCGATTTGTGGAATACCGTCCCTGGTCTGGCAGGGCCGGCGTGCCTGACGGCACCTGAGGCCGGGCCACTACATTCGAACTTGATGCGGCGTAGATTGGCTGAACGCTGGTCGTTCGCGGAACGACAACCATCGTGTGGTCGCTACCTGCCGATGGAGCCGTTTGCGGCACGAAAGCCGTCGTGGACGTTGGAACATTATACCTTGACGAACGGTTCTGAAGGCTCAGATACATGTTCGTCACCGGCGGGGCGGGCGAGGCTGGAGGGGCTGACTGAACAGTCACCGGAACGCTTCCGTAACGTCCGCTCGACGGCATTGCCGTTCCTGAACCGCCCTGCGGCATAAAGCTGGTGGGAGGCAGCGAGAGAGTCGGAGGCAATGATGGGACGGGAGTCGCCGGAATCGGATTCACACTTGTACCGGTCGGACCGCCGGGAACGCCACCGTGTGGACCATTCTGCATTGGGATCGGACTTCCCGGCAGCGGTGGCGGTGACGGCATTGGTTGATTTGAGGACGGCCCCATTGGTTGTGATGGGTTTGAATTGCCGGGCGCAGGCATTCCGAAATGCGAGTGGTTTGTCAAAGGTGGCTGTGAATGCGGGAGCACCTGTGGTTCCGGCTGCTGCGGAACGACGGATTCCGGTGCGATCTGATATCGCGATGACAATCCACCCGTCGCCGGCATTCCTCCCTGATAGGGGACCGCGTAAGGCGCTGAAGGGCTGGAAAGATAACTTCCATTCGGTATCGGCCCCATGTCCGACTGCTGATTGCAGGTATTGCACGTCCCGTCCGGGCAGTAACTTCCTTCCGGACATGGTTCTACCGGTGGAAAACGCCGCCAACAGGTCTGATGATACCCCCACGCTGGTTCGCAGGCGGGCGTCGTCCACGCTCGCGGCGGCTCGTGATAGTCATCGTAAAAAACACCAGCGGACGCGTGGCCCATCAGGAAACACGCAGCACCAGCGACGGACATCTTGCGAAAGAGTTCTGAAATCATGCGAGCCATTTTCGTCTTCCTGACGAGCGGGTCGTTGACGGAAGCCATCTTCTGAAGACCTGCTGCCTATCGAATTGTCCGCGACCAGCATGACGACATCGACACATCAATGTCGCCACCACGTTCCCTGTTGTCGAACCCATTGAAGCAGCACTGATCAACTCTGATCGATGTGCAATTGAACTATAACCTTTTGTGCCGACTTCGTTCACCACCGCCAGCACGTACCTACAGCTGGTCTCGTGTTTAGCGCTGTCGTCAAATTAAGCCGCAGCGGAATTCGTGAGAATTCCCAATGGCTTCCGAATTCTTACGAATCCGGCTACTACATATCGATGCTGTGCAACAAGATGAAACGAACTTGCAGCTCACTACACTAGCGACTGAATCCGCCGCCCGCGCTGAACGAGCCCACTCCAAACGTTCCGACGGAAGATGCTCCATAAGCACTTCCAAAACCGCCGCCGAATCCGCTGCCACCAAAGCCACTACTTCCAAAACCGCTGCTGCCGAATCCGCCGCCAAACCCGGAGGAACCGAAGCCGCCGCCACCAAATCCGCCGCCACCACCTCCGGCTAATGAACCGCCGCCGATGGTCATAAATGCCGTGGGGTGTCCGGTGATCCCCAGTTGAGAAAATCCGCCCTGAGGCTGGAAACCTCCAGGCGAATTGCCGGAAGCCGCTCGATTCTGAAGATTCTGCAACCCCATATTCAGCATCTGAGTCTGCTGGATTGCCTGCTGTTGAGGTTTCACAAGCCCGTAGTAATTCAGAACCGCGCTGCCGGCCGTGCCGTCGCCACGAAAGAGATTGAGATACGGGCTGACAGTCGGACGATCCAGTGGTCGCTGAATTCGGTCACCACCGAACTGAGCTGAAGCCTGCTCTGCGGCGCCAAACGCAAGTATTGCCGCCACCAGTGCCGCCTTCATGCACGAAAGCTGACGCAGTCGCACCAACTCGTGACGAACGTCTCTTAACAGAAGTGATCGCATGTTATTCTCCTGCGCGAATCAGCCGTTCAGATCAGAAACCGTTTCCGGTGCCGAATCCGTTCGCACCGCGCTGAAGTGTTCTCACCGTACCATTCCCCAGAATCACGAAGCCAAACAAACGTTCCAGGGGAGCGGTAATCTTCGACAGATTCGTATCGAATGTGATGAACTTGTCCGCTTTGACGTAAATCCGGTCACCGGGAAGGACCTGATAGTTGGTACAGGTCTGGGCTCCCCGAGCAATCCCGTTCCAGTCGACCGGCAGAACCTGATCGGGACGACAGGATTCCGGAGCCGGTCGTGCAATCCAGATGCTGCCGCGTGAAGCCACTGTTGGAAGGCCTCGTACATTGGCGATGGCATCCAGAACGGTTTCATTGCCGGTCGAAGGCAGTCGATAGACCTGCTCTCCGGCACCGCCTCCGTCCGTGATGACGTAATAGACTTTGCTGTTGTAGGCCAGAACGTCCACCGACACCTGTGGATTGTGAATGTGCTCGCACAGATGCTGCTCAATGGCAAACTTCGCTTCCTGAAGTGTCATCCCTGTGACATAGACGCTGCCATAAACGCCCAGCCCGACAGTGCCGTCCGGACGAACCAGATGCTGACC
>JAGQPY010000303.1 GCA_020426485.1 Planctomycetaceae bacterium | reverse complement strand
CGTCAGCAGTTTTCCGACGTCGAAAAACAGTCCACGCCAGCAGGCCGGAAACAATTGTCAGCGCCGCGCCGGCCATGTGGTGCAGTCCCTGAGACTGTCCGTCGACTTCGTGAGTACACATCAGAATCACCACCGAACCCAGCGTTCCCAGCACGTAAACGGAAACGGCAGTATCACGAAGAAGCGACGAAGTCTTCAACTGTCTTCGCACCGATGGCAGAAACAGCGTGCCCACACAGATTGCCGACGAAACCGACAGAGTCGTTCCCAGATACATCAGCAGTCCCAGCAGCGAACTACGGATCAGTCCTGCGCGAACCAGCAGACTCTGCACCACAATCAGCCCCACGGCAATGACGGTCTGCAGAGCCACAGAGCGAGCGATGCCTCCCGATGCTGCTCGAAACAGCGACGGAAAAACGCCGTCATCGGCCATTTGCGAATACACTCGCGGACCTGCCACCACCATTGCCGAAACGGATGATAACAGTCCCAGAGCCACCGCCATCCGAATCAAAGCTTCCAGCGAAGGTCCTCCAATCGATCGAGCCGCAATGGCAGCCACGGCCTCCTGCCAGACGACATCTTCGGCGGGCGTGGCCAGGACAAAAATCGCGTTCAGGATCAGGTATAGAGCCGTCACAGCAATTGTCCCTGCCAGCAACGCTCCGGGAACAGACTTCGCCGCTGCCCGTGATTCCGATGCCACATAAATGGCAGCGTTGAACCCGGCATAGCTCAAAGAAATCCACACCAGCGAAACCGCAACGGCGGAAACCAGATCCATTCCGGTCAGCGAATCCGCCCCTGTGCCTTCGAAGTGCCACGGGTGAGTCGGCAGGCGTACGGCAACGACCGCCAGAAACACCGTCATCGCAACCAGTTTGATCAGCACGACACCATTCTGAAACCACTTTCCGGTCGCGGGATGAATTCCATGCAGCACTCCACACAAAACAATCGCCAGTGCCGCCATGGAATCCGCAGGCAGCCAGTTCGGTCGAAGTTCCGCAGGAACAGCGTACCGTTCGAAAGCGACCGCAGCCGTTGCAATCGCACCACTGAATCCGGCGGTCAGAGAAATCCAGCCAGCCAGAAATCCGGCACACGGATGAACGTTGCGACTCAGATAAAGATATTCGCCGCCCGATTGCGGCAGCAACGCGGCCAGCTGTCCGTAGCCGATGGCTCCACAGATGGCCAACAGACCGCCCAGACACCAACACAGCAAAACCACACCGGGAGTCTGCACCACGCCCAGAGTGAACCCGGACGTCGTAAAAACCCCCGCGCCAATCATGCTGGCAATCACCATCAATGTCAGCGATCGAAACCCATAGATGCCCGCCGTTTCGGGAGACGTCACCGTCGTTTGAAGAACTCCGTCCTCGGTCGATGAATTCGGAGGCGTATCGGGTTTTGAAGCGGTCATCAACGTTGTCTCGGCGCCGCCGTTTCTCTGCACAGAACGGCAGCCTTTCGCGGAATTCATTTCCGTTCCAATAGCACGCAAACGGACTCATACGTTCAACGCCCAGATTCGTCAACCGGCCCGCCTCTCGCCGCTCCCCATTGTCCCTGTTCTGAAAGGCCTCCCGACCGGGCCTGCTCGGCGTGAACGATGAAAACATTGCCGGCGAAATCCGCTGCCGCAGACGAGGCTGATCGCGGCTGCAACGGCCTGACCTGTCGGCCACGGGTTGGACAGTCATTGTAACAACAACAGTCTTCTGGGCTTCGGTTTCCGCAGGCAGGGGGGGACTGCCCCTGTTCAATTGACGGCCTGCGGCTCTCAGGGGTTGCTGCACAAACCGGGCGACCCTTTCGGAAAGCGTTTCTGATGTGGGCACCCGCAGGTCGTTGCGGAGATTGCGAGCGAACCTGACCGGCCCTGCCGTCATAATTTTCAGGAAACAGGAGGGCCGTTCCCTGCGCGGAATCCGGAGGATTGTCATCGGGAAAATTCGTGGTTTCGCGTGGGAGCAAAGGGGCGTTCGGAGTGGTTTGGTACGGGGGGCCGCAGGTCAGATCCGTTCCATGCTGAAGACTTCACATCGGGCATCGTCATGAACATTGCATCTGCGTTTGTCACATCACATCATCAGGAGCAGATCGCTCACGCCGCCACGTCGATTGGTTGTGAATATAAGCATTATCCGGCGGAACAGGATTTTCTGCCGCGGCCGTCGGAAGAAATGCCTTCGGTTCTGGTTCTGTCTCTGGATGGGTTTGCGGAAAGCTCATTGGCGCTGCATGATCGTTTGCGACACGATTTTGAACCGATTTCTGTGATCTATGTGGCACAGGAAACGAAGGTTCCCAACATCGTGCGAGCGATGCAGCTGGGGGCGGTGTCTGTGCTGGCGGCCGAGAGCAGCAACAGCCAGCTGGAGTATGTAATCCGTGACGCGCTGAGTCAGTTTCAGATCCGCCGGAAATGGATTTCCGCCATCCGCAACGCTCGACAGGCGATTGAACGCTTGTCCAGTCAGCAACGGCGAGTCATGAAGATGGTGGCCGCCGGCTGGACAAACGTCTCGATCGGTCGAGAGCTGCAGATCAGTCCCAAGACGGTGGAAAAGCACCGTCAGAGACTGCACCTCGCCACCTGTACTCAGACAGTCACGGATCTCGTGCGGCTTACCATGACGGCAGATCTTCCCCTGAATGCGGCGTTCTGTCTGCCACTCTCGCCCGCAGATCGCCACACCGATTGCTTCCAAAGTCTTTACACCGGAGCAGCCGGTCCGCTGTCACAGCGTCCCGGAATTTCCCGATCCATCCGACGATGATGTGGAGGTCCACATGCGATTGCGGATGTTCCCGAGGGATCAGGTTCGACGGAGATTCGGCAATTCACGATAACCCCCAAAGTGAAGCCAGTGACCGCTGTGCTGCATATCGAGTTCGGAAGACGCTCCTTTTGCACCAACAGCCTGTCGAACGCTATTCGAAACGGTTCGAAGGATGGATTTGCGGGGTGACGGCCAATCCGATGTGCAAAGTCGATCGCCTCGTTCGCATTTCTGCAGGTCTTGGTCAATGGAACAGTCGGCGTTCCTGTCATCGAAAGCAGCGCCTTTTCGGCGATCTCATCTGTCGCCTGAGCTGCTGAACGAAATAACGGATTTTCGGAACCTCTCGTCATGACCTCTCACCAACTGTCTGTTGTTCCACGTTCAGGCGAAGCCGAGTCGCCCGATTTGCTTCGCGACTGCGAAGTGGCCACGCAACTGCTGCGGAAGATTGCCGAAGAACACCCAAGGTTAACAGCTCAGGAGGCTTTTCAGGTGCTCCGGGACCGTGTTTCCCGCGTCTGCATCTTTCCCTGGGACAAGATGCAGCTTGCCGAAAGCCCCAAGTCCGACTGAAAGTCATTGCCCTTTCGCTTTTGCTCCGAAGTCACGCGAGAGACGGTTTGAACTCCGTGAAGTGCCCTCCCGATGAAAGCGGCCATGAGGATCTGAAAAAGGGGGCTGCCCAACGCTGTGAAGAGATCTCGTAGCCGAATTCTTACGAATTCGGAAGCCGGGCCATGGCCTTACCGGGCCATGTACTCAGAAGTCTCACGACTTCTGCTACGTTCGTTCACGATTTCTGCTACGTTCGCTTTCCGACGGAAACTGGTGACAAAAACCGTTCAGGGCGTTGGGGTCGGCCGCACTCGGGGCACCCAAAGGGTCAGACCACCTTTTCGGATCTAAGAACCTGTCGCAACGGTTCTCAGATTCTTTGTCGAACGGCGTTTGCGAACAGCACACTGTGGCCTCGCAGCATCATCAGACCGCGATTCGGGCCCTTCCGACGACGTCCTACCAATGTCGGCTTTTGTTCAACCTGCATGCCAAAGCTGATCAGAAAGCCTATGATGGCTCCCGCCAGCATCGCTGAAACGGTCACGACACTGAAGCCGTTTTGTGAGGCCCCTGCTGACAGAAAACCAACCGCCGAACCGATGGCCAACAACAACGTTCGCCCGGCAATGATCTGCCAGCGCAGAGTGTCCAGATAGTCTTTGCTGACATACCAGGTGACGGCAACCTGATCTGTGAGCGGCATGAAATTCCGCAGGACGAACTTTCTCACAAGGTTCAGTACCACCAGCGGCACCAATGCGATCATGAGGCTATCAAGAAACCCGAATTCGCCGACCAGTGTTACGATCAGCAGAATGCTGATAACGACCTGAATGGTTCCTCCAAAGGTCATGGCTCTCAAGACTTCATGCCGCCGCTGGAGATCCTCTGTTTCGCCCGTATGAATGCAGATGGGCGGAAGTTCAACCTGCTCACGACAGATGATGTAGTCGTCGGAGACAAGGAACTCGGAATCCGCAGGAAGCGGAATCTCGTCGGCATCCGCGTGTTGAACAGGAGCCTGAAACGGATTCTCCGATTCCCGATCGCCGACCATCATTCGACCTCCGCAACGTCCGGTAATGTCCAGTCGATCGGCAACTGTCCGCTGCGTTCCAGAAACTCATTCACGGTGGAAAACGGACGACTTCCAAAGAAACCGCGCCGTGCCGAAAGTGGTGACGGATGAGCGGACTGAATGACGCAGTGTCGATCATCCAGAAACTCGGCTTTCTTCTGAGCGGGCTTGCCCCACAAAATAAAGGCCACGGACGGACGTCGATTCGCTTCCTGAATGACTCGGTCTGTAAAACGCTCCCAGCCCTTCTTCTGATGGGAGTTCGCTTCGTGAGCGCGAACGGTCAGAACTGTGTTCAGCAGCAGGACTCCCTGTTGAGCCCACGCTTCCAGGCATCCGTGTCGGGCAGGTGGAATCCCCAAATCGGTTTGCAGTTCGGCAAAGATGTTTCGCAGCGATGGCGGATGTCGAACTCCCGGCAGGACGGAAAAACTCAACCCGTGAGCCTGTCCGTCATCGTGGTAGGGATCCTGTCCCAAAATCAGAACTCGCAGGCTGTTCAACGGTGTCAGTTCGAACGCTCGAAAAACATTTTCCGCTGCGGGAAAGACGGTTCCTGTTCTGCGTTCCTGTGAAACGAATTCCTGCAGCTCCGAAAAATACGGCTGGCGCAATTCGTCCTGCAGAACGCTTGCCCAGTCGGCGGGAAGGACAGTGGTGCTTTTGGATTCGGTCATCAGAAACAGCGGGACGCGGGCGTGCAGGAAACATCAGCCTCAGAGTGTACACGGATCTGCCGATCGTCGCTGAATGGTAGTCTACGGTTGACCGGAAATCGGTGGATTCAGACGAAATGAAGCAGCAACGGCATCAGAATCGTGACCATGATCAGGGCGAAGGGGTACACCGCCGAGTAACTTGCGGTCGGGACACCGGAATCAACTTTTGCTGTAATGGCACCAAGCCCCGGAGTTGATGTCATCGCCCCGCAAATCGCTCCGCAAAGCTCCAGTGTGCTCATCCGAAACAGATATCGACCGGCGAACATTCCGACAACGATCGGTACCACCACGATGGCGGAGGCTCCGACACACAGCATGAGTCCGTTCTCAGTGATCGTCCTGAAAAAACTCTGACCGGCCTGCGCACCCGCCTGAACCAGGAACAGCGAAAGGCCGATTTCGGAAAGAATCAAACGAGCCGCGCGGGGCATATGACCGACGATGAATCCGAAGTTGCCCAGGTGTCCGAACAGCAGTCCGACAAGCAGTGGACCGCCTGCCAGTCCGAGTGCGATGGAATTGTCGCCCAGACGGAAATCGATGCTGCCGACAAGAATGCCCAGCACCAGCCCAACCGAAAGCGAGATCAGATCGGTTTCGTCAAACATTCGTTCTCGATGACCGGCGAACAGAATGAATTTTTCCAGCCCACTTTCCTCACCGACCGCCGTCAGAGCATCACCGGGCTGGATTCGGTCGGTTGCTCGCGGGACAAATTCAATATCATGGCGCTGAATTCGTGAGATGGTGATTCCGAATCGAGACAGCAGGTGAAGGTCGGCCAGAGATTTTCCGGTGATCTCTCTTGACGTCACAATCACACGCCGTCGATGTCGTTCGACGTCGAAGGTATAACCGGGATTGCTGATTTCTTCTCCCAGCACATCGATCACTTCGGCCAGTCCGTTTCTGTCGCCGACCACCAGCAGTTCATCTCGAAGCTGAAGCTGGTAGTTGGAGGGCACCGGAATCAGTTTGCCTTCGCTCATAATCCGCGGCACCTGACAGTTGGAATTCCGAATGCTGCTGATATCCCGAATTCGTTTGTTCAGGATTCCCGGATTCTCAACTCGCACCAATCGCCGCTCGATTCGGACTTCAACAGGTTCGTTACTGTGACTTGAGGCCGCGGAGGAGGCGGAGAGGATTCTGGGGGCGAGTTCGGCGAACAGAATGACGCCCAGAACGCCGAACGGATAGGCGACTCCATAGCCGACCGCGACTTTCGAATCGGCCGGAAGTCGTTCCATGGCGGCCGCCAGAGCCGGGGTGCTGGTGAGCGAACCCGCAAACAGCCCCGCTGTTAAGTCGACATCAAGATGCATCAGCCATGCGGTGCCGCAAGCGGCCGCCAGAGCAGAAACAAGCATCAGCAACGCCAGCGCACAAAGAACTTTTCCGTGGTGCCGGACAACCTGAAGAAAAGTTGGACCGGCTCCTGTTCCAAGGCAGTAGACGAAAAGAACGATTCCCGCGGAGCCCAACTGCCGCGGAACCTCGAAGTGAAACTGTCCGGCAACAATTCCCGCAAAGATGACGCCGGACGTACCGAGTGACAGTCCCCGGAAGGACACCTTTCCGAGTGCCAGGCCACCGCCGATCACGGCAAACAGAGTCAGGAGACTGGTCGTGGTTTCATTCATTGATATCAGACATTCAACATCGTGCTTCGCCGGACAGTGTCCGGTTGTCTTTGGGAGTGCGGTGACTTGTCGTCGCTTTGGCTTTGATTGAACAGGTCGAATTCCCGTGAACGGCAGATCAAAATGAACTGGTCAC
>JAGQPY010000302.1 GCA_020426485.1 Planctomycetaceae bacterium | reverse complement strand
TTGTTAGGATTCTTCATGCAGACGGACGTGCGAATTCTGGAAGTCCGGCCATACTTCCAGCGCGAAATGGCTCGCACACCCATGAAGTTTGGCGGTGTGGTTCTGGATTCGGCCGTGTACTGCCACGTTCGAGTGCTCGTGGAAAATCGACAAGGACGATCAGCGGAAGGCTGGGGAGCGATTTTTCTGGCCGACCAGTGGGCATGGCCGCAGATTCAGGCCGGTCACGCAGTCGCTGAACAACTGATGCAGGACCTTGTGGTGGCCTGGTGTCGGCGAGTTCAGGAGTATTCGGAATTCGCTCACCCCATCGATCTGTTCTGGACCATCGAACCCGAACTGATGCCCCTGGCGGAACAGGTTTGTCGTCGGCGAGACGTCAGTGAATCGATGCCGCGCATGGCCGCTCTGATCAGCGCGTCACCGGTGGATGCGGCTGTGCATGATGCCTTTGGCAACGTCAACCAGATTGATGCTTACGATGCGTACGGACCGGAACATTGCGGACACGATCTTTCCCGCTGGCTGGGACCGGATTTTCACGGCAAATACATTTCCGATTATCTGAAGCCGCTCTCCCCGCGAATCGATGCGTTTCACCTGGTGGGCGGTCTGGACGCGTTGACTCCGGACGAGGTTGGTGAAAATCGACTGGATGACGGGCTGCCGAATTCGCTGACCGAGTGGATTCGAAGAGAACGGCTGCACTGCCTGAAGATCAAACTGGTAGGCAATGATTTTGACTGGGACCTGAACCGATTGCTGTCGGTCGTTCGTATTGCTCGGCAGGAACACCAGCAGCTGCAGATTCCGCAGATGTGGCTGACCGTGGACAGCAACGAAATGTGCGACACACCCGACTACATGGTCGAACTGCTGCAGCGTTTCCGCGATCTCGATCCCGCCGGATTTGAATCACTGCTGTACGTGGAACAACCCTGCGAACGTGACCTGCAGCGTCGCCGGATGGATGTTCGCGAGCTGGCTTCGTTGAAACCCGTCATCGCCGACGAAGCGCTGGGATCACTGGAAGATCTGCATCTGGCACTGGAACTCGGCTACAGTGGAGCGGCCTTGAAGTCCTGCAAATGTCAGTCGGAACAGTTGGTCATCGCAGCTTTGCTGACTGAACGTCAACTGCCGTTTTCCGTTCAGGATCTGGCAAATCCCGGCATCGCGCTGCTGCATTCGGTTGGACTGGCCGGACGGCTGCACGTAATTCGAGGTGTCGAATCCAACAGCCGTCAGTTCTTCCCGAACACAAGCCAACCGGAAATGACCATTCACCCCGGTGTCTATCATCTGATGAATGGTCAGATTGATACGTCCACCCTGCGCGGGTCTGGCCTGGGATTGCGGTGGCAGGAAATTGGCCGACAACTTCCGCCGCCGGATTGAGACCATGGTGCGGTGAGCGCATTTGCGAGCAATGGCGAATGCGATGACCTCATGGACCGCACTTTGAGTGCCGTTGCCAAAAACCGGCGAACCGCATTTGAAAATCAGCAGTTGCTGCAATGAGCCTTGGGCGGGGCCACGGTGGAGGTTTGCCGGGTCAGAACGGTCACTTCAGTATTGCCGATTGTTAAAACATCGCCATGCTTCAGCGGTGTTGGTCGAAGGCCAATGGATTCTCCGTTGACGATGGTGCCATGAGTGCTCTTCAAATCAACCACGGTCAGCGTGTCGTTCAGCAGCGTGAAAGAACAATGCCGACGACTGATGAACGGGTCCTGCTGCAATTGAATTTCACAGTCGTCAGCTTTCCCCAGTCGCACCAAATCACCTTCCGGCAACAGATGAACGTCAGAACCTGTTTGCAGATATGCTCGCATTGGCGAACCTCAGCTCGAACGAAAAAATGACAGAAGTAGCCGATGCAGTCCGGAGGACGTCTGAAAAATGGTCTGCCCATTTGGGCAACGCTGTGAAGAAAATTTCTTCGTTTAACCCCAATACCGTTCAATGATGAGCCGCGGTTTGCGGGCGTTCGTCAACGCAACAAAACCGGGGCTAACGCCCTGCGGCTGACAGAGATTCATGAATCATTGAACGGTATTGGGGTTAAACGACAAACAACTCCTCACGGGGTTAGGCAAGGCCCACATCATATTTGAGCCACCGCTCAGAAACGTTTCCCGAGACGTTGGCCCCATCCAAAACCTGACTGAACGTGAACAAATCTGCGGAAGTCAGAAGTCCAAAACGTCGCAAAAATCACCACCTGAGAGAGGGGAATCGTTCAACTTGTTGAAACCGCACCCGTTCACGCACGTCTTTGAGGCCGTTGTTCGTCGGAAATCAGCGAATTCTCGAACTTTCGTTTCAAAAACTGACCACACTTGCAGCGGAATCTGAGGTGGTCTTCTTTGAATATCTCGCAAATTTCCGCTCCGGCGACGATTCTGCGGCAAGTCTCGTGCCGGGCCTGATTTTCGTGAAGGAATCACGGCTCACAGACTCCAGGGTGCTGCCTGCAAGTCACGGATTTTTGGCGTGTCTTTCCAAAACCCGTCTTGTCCACTCGGCCACACACCTCTGTCGCGTCGATCGGCAAATCCGGACACTCCTGTCGATCATTTCGGCACAATCGGAAGATCGATTCCGCCTAACCCGCATGAATCGACTGGTCTCGAATGTTGCACTATAACCACCATAATTCGCAGCTAACCCAGCATGTCTAATTTGCCGAATATTCATGAGAAGTTAGGTTTGCCAGGTCAACGCGTCCCAAATAAGTCGGTCAGAGTCTGTTTCCCTTGTGGAAGGACGGTGGTGAATTTCTCCACCAGGGATTTTGTCTGCTGACGCCTCAAACGAAGAGTGGTTGAAGAAATGAATTTCCGAAAATGGCTCCAAAGTCTCTCCTCACCAACCTCCGGTCGAATTCGTCGCGAGCGCAGAGTCGGCGGTCGGCAGCGATTCGGGTTTGAGCAATTGGAGTCGCGGACGCTGCTGGCGGGTAACGTGACCGCTCAGCTGCAGGGGCTGAAAGCGTTGATCACCGGCGACGCTTCGGACAACTCATTCCGGATCCTGGTTGACAACGGCAACGTCGTTCTGCGCGGCACGGATACGACGACCATTAACGGCGGGACAACGGACTTCGTTCTTTCCACAACAGAAGTCATGCGTGGATCAATCACGATTGCCGGGGGAGCCGGAAACGATACGTTCGTTGTTGACGGAATTACAGCGCGCAACACGATTCGCATGGATGGTGAAGCCGGCAATGACCTGATGGTGGTCAACAACAGCATTCTGAGGCAAAGCCTGCGTCTGACAGGTGGCGACGGCGACGACGACATGGTCGTCCGGGATACTCGAATTGGCGACACTCTGGTGGTGATTGCCGGTGCGGGCAACGACGATCTGGTCGTGGACGGTTCGTTCGTTGGACGTCACATGTGGTATTCAGGCGGGGATGGCGACGACGTCGTTCAGATCGACGGAACGACCGTGCGGAAGAAGTCGGAACTGAACTCCGGGCGAGGGGACGACAGTATCCTGGTGCAGGGGAATTCGCGATTTCGAAAGAAGACGAAGTTCGTTGGCGGTCCCGGTGCGGACAATCTGGAGATTCAGGCCGGATCGCGCGCTCGCCGCGGCAAGCGTAAGAGCTTCTCATCCCGGATGGTGGATGACCAGCTGATCGCGACTCGAATCACCGACACAACGACCGGTGCTGTGGGACGAGCCGACGCGGCACTGAACGGAACAACGACGACAGATGGTCCGGTCCAGCTGGCTCTGTCAGAATCGACGATCGCCGAAAACGCCGGAGCCGCGGCTTCCACATTGACGGTAACTCGCCCCACCGGTTCAACAGAAGCCATCACCGTCGCGCTGGCATCTTCAGATACTTCCAAACTGACGCTCAGCAGTTCTTCAGTAACAATTCCCGTTGGTTCGTCAACAGCGACAGTCACATTGACGCCGGTCAACAACACCGTGGCCGGTTCGAATTCGACCGTCATGATCACGGCCACACCATCGGCACCATACACGGCCGGAACAATCGATGTCACGATTGTGGATGATGACAGTTCAGCACTTTCCATCACCGCCAGTGCGTCAACTGTCGTGGAAGACACCGGTTCCACAACGACTGTGGGTGACGCCAATACCGTAACGTATACCGTTAGCCGAACCGGCAACACAACGGCCGCTCTGGTGGTTTCTCTGGCGACGGATGTTCCCGATCTGCTGACCGTTCCGGCTCAGGTCACGATTCCTGCGGGCGATGCATCCGTCGAGGTGACGGCATCCACGATTCCCGACGGCACTGTTGAGCAGGACGAACCGGTGGTTGTGACCGCTTCGGCCACGGGATTCACATCGGGGACGTCGACTGTCACTGTGATCGACAACGATTCTGCTCGAGTGCTGCTGAGTTTCGATGCGCCAAGCGTGAACGAATCCGGAACGGAAACGACGTCGATCCTGACGGTCAGTCGCAATACTGCCACAACGGCCGCGCTGAACGTCAGTCTGGTTGTGGATGACCCCACGCGACTGTCTTTCAACGGTCAGTCAACCGCCACGGTCACGATTCCCGCGGGAGCAGCATCGGCCACCATCGTTGCGACGGCGGTCAACAACACGATCGATGAAGCTGACAAACTGGTGACGGTCACCGGAACGGCTTCCGGTCTGACGTCAGGATCGGACTCCATCACGGTCGTCGATGATGACACCGTGTCACTGACACTGGCCATCAGCGGCACAACAGTCGCGGAGAACGCGGCCGCGGGGACGCTCAAGGGAACGGTGACTCGCGCTGGTGCCGATACAACGGCCGCGCTGACGGTGAATCTGGCACGCACCGGGGATGCTCGAATTACCGTGCCGTCGACGGTGACGATCAGTGCGGGCCAGACGTCGGCGACGTTTGATATCACGACAGTGAACAACAACCTTGTGGACTCACCAGCGACCGGAACATCCACCATCACGGCGACTGCAACCGGATTCCCGAATGCCTCTCAGAGCGTGACGGTGACGGATGATGACGTGGCCACGATTTCCATTGCGCCGACGACACGAAGTGTGGCCGAAGACGCGGGGGCAGATTCGTTTACCCTGGCCGTTGCCAGGACGGATACAAGCGCGGCCGAAACCATTAACCTGAGCTATTCCAATTCTGCACTGATCTCCGGCCCGTCGTCTGTTTTTCTGGATGTCGGAGAGACCGGAAAGACGGTCAACTTTGATGTGATCGACAATGGATTCTTCGCGGAAAATGATGACGTTGTGATCACGGCAAGTGCCACCGGACATTCCAGCGTGGCCACGACGGTGACTGTGATCAATGATGATATTCTGACGCTGACGACCAATACCGATGCCAACCTTGTCGCAGAATCTGTCGGGACTCAGGTAACGAAGACACCCACGTTTACGATCAGCGGAGTGACAGCTCCGGGAGCGATGGTGGACGTTGATCTCAACGGTGCCGAAACCTTCGCAGCCGGTACGGCCACGGCGGACAGCAACGGACTTTATTCCGTCAGTGTGACGCTGCTGAACAATGCCACCAACGGGGGCAGCAACACCTATCGAGTTCGATCCACGCCGGACGGTGAAGCGTTTTCAACGACAACAGCGGAAAAGAAGATTCATCTGGCGGAAGGATCTGTCGTACGGTTCGAACTGAATCAGGATCTGGACGGCAACGGCAGTTCTGATTTCTACGACATCGAACTGTTCGATACGGATGCACCCATCACCGTTGAAAACTTCCTGTCCTACACCACATCGACGGCGACCGGAACAGAACGCTTCGATAACCTGCTGGTGCAGCGAAAGGTGACCGACTTTGTGATTCAGGGTGGCCGCTTCAACGTGGTGAATGGTGTCCCGGTCGAACTCGATCGCGATGCAGACAACAATGGTCAGAATGACACCATCACCAACGAATTTGCGGTCTCCGGACACTCCAACGTTCGCGGAACATTGTCCATGGCGCTGCCTGCCAACACGCCGAACGGCGGCAGCAGCGAATGGTTCATCAACACCGTCGACAACACATTCCTTGACGGCGCGCTGCACACGGTCTTCGGGCAGGTGATTGGCGACGGTATGATGGTTGTGGATGCCATTGATGCTCTGCCCGACACGAACCTGAATGGCCACGTTTATGGAGAACTGGGCGCTCTTTCGAATGTGCCGTTCAGCAACGTTGTGGACTTCACTGAGTATTCCCAGGCCTTGACGGGAACGGTTTCGATTACTCTGAATACCAATGTTCTGACCGGCGTTGGCACAAGTTTCCTTTCGGAATTGTCCGTGGGAAGTGCGATCAAGTTCACAGGCTTTCCGCCAATCACGGTGTCGGCGATTTCTTCCAACACGTCGCTCACGCTGGACTTCGCAAACTACCCCACGGAGTTTGCGAATCAGTTCCAGCTGGCCGGCGCCACCGGCTTCATCAACGCTCGACCACCAGCTGCAGACCTGATTGTCTTCACCAACATCGGCGAAATCCTGGACAGCATCTGACAAGGGCTTCGCCCTTGACCCAATGGGCGTGGATTGTCGGTTGGCATGGAACGATGCAACCGCCGAACCGCTCACGTTGGGCGCTTTGTTCACCAACGATTCAGATCGCGTGTCCGGTTGGGCCAGGTCGATCGCAGCCAGGATGAGCCTCGCCTGCGGCATCGGGTTAAACAGTTCTCGGCGCAGAGCAGCACCGCTGGTTGAAGAGGCGTGAGACTACCGAGTTGCCGGCTTGCTTTTCAACGCAGCATCGATGATCTGGTAGGCTCGTTGTCGCTGTTCATCGGGAAAATCATGTTCGCAGTCAGGGTGGTCGACAATGATGGCGTCTTTGGCATTCAGAAGCTCGTAGATGGCACCGGCCTGATGCGTACAGCGGTCGACACTCTTCCAGCGAAAGTTGCTGTCACGCAGGGGAGCGTTCACGTAGAACGGTCG
>JAGQPY010000301.1 GCA_020426485.1 Planctomycetaceae bacterium | reverse complement strand
GAGGAGGGACTGTCCTGTGTCGGTCGACTTCTGAAGAAACGATGTGACTTGTCACGCCAAAAGCTGCAGGACAGCAAATCCCCGTCCCGGACGTCGCTTCGCTCGTCCGATCTTCCCCAAAGGCATTGGAGGAGGAACGACAGCTTTGCGAGACGCACTTCTTTTGCGGGGTCGCCTCGCGAGAAGACGTTAGAGCGAGGAGATCAGGTCGTCCAGAAGGCGATGATTGCCGAAGAGCACATCGCCGGAGACAGTTGAACTGCTGACCGACACGGAGATTCGGCTGGTGTCCGGGGTGGCAATCAGGTCCAGGTCGTCGTGGTATGCAGAGGACAATGAACCTTTGAGCACTCCACGCAGACCGCCGGTTGTCGGCCCCGAATTCACAATCCACTCGTAGACGTTTCCGTCCGGCAGAATGTAGAACCAGTGGTCGTCGCGATCGAGGAACCAACGTTCGTCTTCCTGTCCCCAGTTGCGGAAGTCGCTGACCGAACGATGGAAACCGTACTGAGCATCCAGAGTCACGGCCAGCGTCTGCACCTCATCAAGCGGCGCGGTGATGACCCAGCCGGACTGAGCGACGGTTCGCACGGTGTAGTCGCCCGACGGCACCTCGGGGAAAATATACCAGCCGCGTTCTGATTCGGCCTGAATGACTCCATCGTTGTTCAGATCGACACTGCGAGTCGTCGTGGTCGCCACGACGTTGCCATCACCATCGACCAGTTCAACCGTCCGGCCATTGATCCACGGTTCGACTTCGCTTTCAATGAATTCACGCAACTGGCCGCCTCCACCACCGCGAGTGAAGTCATCGCCGCCGTCTTCCGTATTCGGTCCCCAATACGAAGGCTGCCCGTTCACATCGATGATGTACCAGTCATCGGTCGTGTAGTCGTAAAACCACTCCGATCCGGCGGCCAGAGGTTCAAGCGGGTACAGAACAAAGAACTGCGGAATCAGGTCGATGTTGTCGCGGATGCCATTCGGGAAGAAATCCAGCCAGATTCGGCCACGGACTTCACCGGCCTGAGCGTTTCCGAAGTCAACCCGGGAAACGATGGGGTTGGCACCATCATCCGCACTATAACCGCCTCCGGAAAGCAACGATGGATCCTGATAGTATTTTTCACCGACGGTCGCCACTCGCGATCCGGTCAGAGGATTGGCGGACTTGCCGTTCCAGCGATACAGAGTGCCGTCCGGAGTAATGTAGTGCCAACCACGTTGATCGCTGTACACCCATTTTTCTGACAGGCCGCCGAAGTTCTGGTAATAGGAGGTTCGAAAGTGCAGCCCGAGCGAATTCACAACCTGGTTCAGCGGGCTTTCTGTGTCATAGGTGATCTTCGCCGTCTGAGCCCAACCGCTTGGAAGCACCTGTCGCACGGAATAGGTTTCGCCGGTATCAACGATAAACTGATACCAACCGCCTTCGGTTTCCGAATCAATGACGCCGTCGAGATTCAGGTCTCGTCCTGAAGTCGTCGTTGTGTCCACAACAACACCGGAAGCATTCAGGAGTTCGACCGTCCAACCGTCAAGCCATGGTTCCGGATCACCGTGGGAACTGCTGGAGATCAGCGACGGATCGTAATGAAACCTCGGATCAAGTTTTGAAACCAACACGCCCTGAAGCTGCCCGGAAGGTCCCGTCCAGCGATAAAGAGATCCATCTTCGGTCAGATAGTACCACTTGCCGGTGTCTGACGAGCGAAACCAGTATTCCCCGCCATTGAACGCATTATAGAAAGTATTGCCGCCAACAATCGTGAGTCCCAGGTCTGCCACGACGGGATCAAGTTTCAGACCATCTCCGTTGGCGTCATTCCAGATCCGGCCTTCGACAATCGCGGGAGGCCCTTCGAAGGTGACTTCCAACGTCGGCACAAGACTACTGTCCGGTCCGTCTTTGCTGACGAACGATTTGACGGAACTGCCGACGAGCTGAACCAACCAGCCAAAGTTGGAGCCGGGATCATCAACCCAGGACTGAACGTCGTCGATCAGACTTCCGCCCATCCATTCGTAGGTTCCCAGACCACCGACGGAGGTCGACGCCGATGAAGCCGCAAAATCGCCGCCTGGAGTGCTCCAGAGCCGACCATCATAAAACGAATACACCCAAGTCGCATCGAACTCCTGAGCAAGATCACCCGCCATTTCATCGCCGGGCGCATTCGAACCGGACTCGCCCCACGCCTGCCCCACACGATGGACAGAGACAGCCGAAGCACTGCCTGATGAAACCGCAACGTTCATCGTCAGAACAGCATCGAGAATCGTCGCGCCTTCAGGAATCTGACTCAGATCGAACTGAACCAATCCACGATGCCCTCCGCCCGCCAGAATGAATTCACCCTGACCGTTACTGACATCGGCATTGTTCTGGTAAAGAGTATTGTCCTGAACCGCTCCCAACTGCAGGCTGATCGCGCTCAGCAGAGAACGCACTTCCAGCGACTCCGCATCACTGAACCGGAGCCTCCGGCGGCGCAGGGAGAGACGCGAGGGAGATGTCGACATCCCGAACAAACTTCGCAAAATCTGGCTGCCTGAACTCATGAATTCAGCCCGATGTCCCTGGAGTCGCACAATGCGGACTCACGATTCACCAAAACAGAACAACAGCTACAAACGCGGCCCAGTCCCGGAATTACACAAAAACAGTGGCAGTTTTGCACAACTTATGCAAAAAGAAGCACCCATTACTGCGTGGGGAGTAAGACGAATGGAAACCGCCCAACTAACATTGCACCGAAAAATCCTGCAAAATTCCAGCGTCTAATCGAATGTCCGCTCGTGAACTCTGACCTCGTCGCCAAGACAAATAAACCCGCTTTCCAGGACAATTGCGGTGATCCCTCCGTGTCCGATCATGGCAGCGTACCCGCCACTTCCGAGGTTTTCCTCCATCCGGGAGCAGGGCGGACAGTTTCCCGTGACCTCAAGGACACTTGTGCCCACCTGAATGAACAGTTTCTTCACCGCAGCAAGATTTATACCAGAGACCACGACGTTCCTGCGAAGTTCGGCAGCCAGCACCGCTTCTCGCTTCAGAAGACTCGCCACAACAGATAGATGCTCGTGCTGAATCAGCGTCACCTGACGACGAGACACGCCCGCCTTCCTTCGGTGGTGCTCCCCCACAATGCCCTCCCCGGCCACCAATTCGACCTGAGTCATCGCCGTCATCTCAGCGCGCCGGCTGGAAGCAATCCCCAGCCACTCAACTCGCCCCGGTCCGACACCCGTTCTCAGCAAGTCCTTCACCAGTTGCATAGTCAAACCCCGTGAGCAATGTTGGAATTCCAAAGGCGTGGTGCAGGATCTTCGCAGGAATCGTTGTCCGTGGAAGTGGTAGAACTGTGCGCAACAACTATGCTGCTCGGATTTTGTAGAGGCTATCTGAAAAAGCGACATGCTCCAAAGTGTCAGCCCCTTTTTCAGATCGGACGAAATCAAGCAGACCGATGTTCCAGCGTTGAACTGCTGGAAACAGCACCGTTCTCTAATTTCGATACATCACTGAAGTTTCGAACGGCATCGATCGAATTCCGCCGGAGACCACGACGGAAAAATCGTCGGCGGACTTCCGATCGGAACACGGGCGAAGCGGTCACGGAATGCCGTCACCGGATGGTGTCGCCCGGACAAGTCTCCCTGAATGATTGACGGAATCCTGTCAAAGAAACCTTATGCCCGACAACCCTTCAACAACCAGCTTCTCGCTGAACGATCGCGCGGAGGCGATTCTGCGCAGATTGACAACCGATTCGCAGCGACTTCGAATTGAAGTCACTGAAGCAGATCGCTGTCGAGTGATCGACTTTGGTGTCAAGGTACTCGGCGGTCTGAATGCAGGTCTGCAACTTGCCGAAGTCTGCATGGGAGGACTGGGCACGATCACTCTGGGAGCAAAATCCGCGTTGATTGACCTGCCGGAAGTGTTTGTTCAGACCGATCATCCGATCTCGGCATGCCTTCTGTCACAGTACGCCGGCTGGAAGATTGCAACATCCGATTTCTTTGCCATGGGCTCCGGCCCGATTCGGGCAGCCGTCAACAAAGAAGACCTGTTTGCGGAACTGAACTATTCCGAAGCCACGACACACGGCGTCGGCGTCCTGGAAACCAGTTCTTACCCCACCGAATCAGCACTCCACGCGATTCTCAGCTCGTTACCCGACAACGTCGCGGCGTCCATCTGCGTCGCCAAAACGTCTTCTCAGGCTGGAAATCTGCAGGTTGTGGCACGCTCCGTCGAAACCGCGATCCACAAACTGCACGAACTGCACTTCCCGATCGAAACCATCGTCAGCGCCTGCGGATCCGCACCGCTCCCGCCGGTCGCACGCAATGACCTGCAGGGGATCGGGCGAACAAACGATTCCATTCTTTATGGCGGGGTCGTTCACCTGTGGACAAACTGCAGCGACGATGAAATCCATGCCTTCGGGCCACAAACACCGTCCGACAGTTCTCCCTCGTTCGGTTCGCTGTTTATTGATCTGTTTCAGGAAGCCGGACACGATTTCTATGCTCTGGACAAAGCACTGTTCAGTCCGGCGGTTGTGGTCTTCCATTCTCTGAAATCCGGAAAGATGTACACGTTCGGAACGACCAGACCCGACCTCCTTCAGAAGTCTTTCGGAAGCTGAGACAACAACAGATGCGCATCGGTGTCCTGGGCAATGATGGAAGCTGGTACGTTGAACGCCTATGCACGACAGCGCTGGAAATGGGACATGCCGCGGTTCCGCTGCAGTTCCCGACGCTGACGGCCGGTGTCCTGCGTAACTCCAGCCAGCTCAGATTCGGAGACCATTGCCTGACGGATCTTGATGCCATCATCGTCCGCACGATGCCGCCGGGATCGCTGGAACAGGTCGTCTTTCGAATGGACGCCCTGGCCGTTGCTCAGTCGCTTGGAGTCCGCATCGTCAATTCCCCAAAGGCCATCGAATGCGCTGTCGACAAATTCCTGACGACTCAGAAACTGGCTGCAGCCGGGCTGCCCGTCCCTGACACCATCGTTTGCGAAACGGCAGAAGCCGGACTGGAAGCTTTTGAGAACCTTGGCGGCGATGTCGTTGTAAAGCCCGTGTTCGGTGCTGAAGGACGGGGCATCATGAGAGTTTCGCATCCGGAACTTGCACTCAGAACATTTCGAACTCTGGAACGACTTCAGGCCACTCTGTACCTGCAGCGCTTTGTGAACTCGACGTCCGGTGACCATCGAATCCTTCTGCTGGATGGACGTCCCCTGGCCGCGATGCAGAGATTTCCGGCTGTTGGTGACTTTCGAGCTAACATTGCTCAAAACGGCCGATCGGAACCGTGGCAACCTGATTCACACGCGGTGGAACTGAGCCTTCGAGCAGCAGAAGTCACTGGCTGCACTTTCGCCGGTATCGATTTGATGTACGACGATTCTGGTCAGGCTTTTGTGATTGAGGTCAATGCTGTGCCGGGATGGAGAGCCATCGAAAAAACATGTGACATCAACGTCGCCCGAGCTTTCCTGAATTGGATTTCCACAACCTGAACCCAACATCGCGGGCCAAACCCTTGGCCGAAAACTGCATTCCGCTCAGCAGTCAGGCGCGAACGGCGTGGTTCCCCTTCTGTCATTCATCAACTCTGGAATTATCTCAATGTCTCAGAACACTGACCGCATCATCTCAGCTCTTGCTTCCGCACTTCCTCCCGTCATGCGCTGGTGCGGGGCAGTGGCAAAACGGCTCCGACAATTCAACATTGCGGTTGACGGAAAGTCGTCCGGCAATGCGAACACAGACGCGCTGACACTGGCGGATCTCTCCGTTCAGGAACTACTCGTAGCCGCGCTGCGAGATGCCGATCCCATTCTGAGAACGTGTCGGGTTGAAGGCGAAGAAGAAACCGGAGACATGGCACTGTTCGCCGAAAGCAGCCAGCTGTCCATCGCGATTGATCCCATTGATGGAACAAAGCAGTATCGAGACAAAACGGGTGACGGCTATTCCATTATTGTTCACCTCCACGACTCAAAAACACCCTGGTACTCGCTGGTGTTCGCGCCGGAAATGGGACCATCCGGAACGTGGGTGGAGGTACGTCCTGACCGCCTTGTCTGCGGACCGGATGACACAACACAATCAGCGCGAAGTGTCCTGGACAGCCTGCCGGACCTGCGTTTCAATCGCCCACAGTCAGGAAACGGAATCTATCTGATCGGCTTTCAGGCTCGCGACACCGATTGCGCGCGGATGGTGGACAGCATTGGCTTGTCGGGACGGACGTCTGACGAAATGCGAGGCAGCATCTATCCTCTGATGGCGACGGGAGAATACGCTGGATCGCTCATCCATTCGCCAAATATTTACGACTTTCCGGTGTCCATGCACATTGCCCGTCTTCTGGGCGGCGACGCCGTCTGGTGCCACAACGGGAATCCGATCGACTACACCAATCTGTGGATGGACGATCGGGCGAACATGCTGCGATTTTCGGATATTGTGGCGTGTAGTCCGGATCCAACCGTCAATCGGCAACTTTGCGACTTGGCCAGAGACTGGAATCGTAACCGCTACGCCTGAAAAACGCAGAAAACGGCCTCGACCGACTGAGCAGGGCAGGTGTCCCCAATTATGTCGCCCTCACGCTGTCGGGAACTGGGCCTCAACTGGTCCTCAAGTGGTTCGATCCGGGAAAATCCGGGGTTGAGAACGAATAAGGACCTGTTTTCCGCAGGAATCGCGGCTGCCTCTTGAGATTTCGCCTGATTGCCGCCATGATTTGGGGGTCTGCAGCGATCCAGTTCCCTGAAGCGAGGCATGCAGTCGGGGGAGGCGACAATTGTATTCTTAACGCAAACTGGTGTAACGACTCGCGTCGACCAGCCAGCGGAAAACACAGAATTCGGGCACGAAGGCTCCCTCTTGCGAATACTATTT
>JAGQPY010000300.1 GCA_020426485.1 Planctomycetaceae bacterium | reverse complement strand
CCACTGCCACGAACCTTTCCCAGTGCGTCGAGTTCGTCGATGAAGATGATCGCCGGAGAACGCTGCAGCGCCTGCTGGAACATGTCCCGAACTCGAGCAGCACCGACGCCCACATACATTTCGACAAAGTCGGAACCGGACAAACCGAAGAAGGGGACGCCTGCTTCACCCGCCACGGCTTTGGCCAGCATCGTCTTGCCGGTCCCCGGAGGCCCGACCAACAGAACTCCGCGCGGAATGCGTCCGCCGAGCGACTGGTACTTTTGCGGTGTTTTCAGGAATTCCACGACTTCCTTCAGTTCTTCCACAGCTTCGTCGATGCCGGCCACATCATCGAAGGTGACATGAACATCATCCTGAGCGTACAAACGTCCGCGGCTTCGTCCGAAGGACATGGCGGAACCAGTGCCGCCCAGTCGTCGGAGCAGAAAGATGAACAGTCCCACCATCACTGCGGTGAGGAACAGCATTGGAATGGCGTCGGCCCACGCGGAGGGCGTCTCCGCGCCGGTGGCTTCGATTTTGTGTTCTTCCAGCAGGGTCAGAAGTTCGTTGATGGAGGCATCGCCGATCCCCCAAAGTCCGACGTAGTATCTCTTGCTGGCGGCTCCACGGCGCACGTCTTCCGGCGCTTTGTCCTGCCAGGTCATCTGAGTCGGACCGATGGTGAGTTCGTGGACGACTCCCGGATGCAGTTCACCGGAGCGGACCTGACGTTTGAATTCCGTCAGAGCCATTTCTTCGCCGTAGCGAGTCTGGCTGAGAGTCGAGAAAATCAGCAGGCCGATGATCCCGAAGATCATCAGATACCACAAACCGCTGCCGGGGGAATTCTTCCGCGGTTCTCGGCCGGAGTTGGGACCTTTCGCGGGCGGTTTTCCTTTGGATTCAGACATATTCAGACCAGACGGCTTTGCGTTGAAGAAGGTTCTCGAACTGACCCGTGTTGGATTTCGGGAACGTGGCAGTCAAATGTAGACCTGGCAATGGAAATGGTCAACGCGGAGAGCCCCCACAACCTCATTCTTACCATGGCTTTGCATCACAAGTGACGCCTGTGACCACTGAAAGCAACAGCCGTGCGGAAAAACAGTGTTTCTTCCGTCAATCTGAAGATTATGCCGCCGCCGATGCGTTTCGCAGGTCAAGGCAGACCCGTTGGTTTCGCTTTCCGACCGGAAACGGCCGCAAGAGACGACAACCGCAGAACGTCCGTCCTGCATTGAACGATTGTGCTCGTTCCCACCATTGGGGCTGATGTGCGGCTTGTGCAGGCCAGCCGGCTCATCAGCCGATTTACTCGTGCACAGATGGGGAAAAGTTTCCGCCGCTGACTGTTTCCGGACACACGGTTCTTCGGGAGCAGAATCTGCCGATTCAGATGCGACGGGACATCCGACTTTCCACCGGCGAGAGGAATTCCGTGCCGTGCTCCTGATCGTAAGAACCTCTACAACCGTTCAACTCAACGTCTGGAATTGTCCAACCGACACGACAAACAATCCCGCACGCAAATCGCCTGACCGGAACTCGATATCGCTTCTCTGAGTCAATTTCACTTTTTGTGAACAGGTGCTGAAGGCTAAGTGCGAACGTCGCACCGTCGCCCATTTGTTTCAAACCATTTGCGATATCGGTGCGTCCCTGAGGGCAGGAAAACAACTATGAAACAGGCCATTCAACGACTGCAGGAATTCAGCATTCCTCTGATTGCCGGCGTCATTTGTGCAATGATCTGGGCCAACGTCGGGCCGGACAGCTACCACGCTCTGGTTCACACACCGATTCATCAACTGGGAACCATCTTCAGCCATCACGCCGATGGACACGAAGCGGCTCACGCCGGCTGGGAACACTACCTGACTCTGCACTTCCTGATCAATGACATCTTCATGGCGCTGTTCTTTGGAATTGCCGCCAAGGAAATCACGGAAGCCTGCCTTCCCAACGGAGCTTTGAATCCGATTAAGAAGGCCATCAATCCGCTGTTCGGAACCATTGGAGGAGTTCTGGGGCCGATCGGCATGTTTCTGTTGCTGAACGGAGTCGCCGGCAGTCCGGCGTGGTCTCGCGGCTGGGGTGTTCCTACGGCCACCGACATCGCGTTGGCGTGGCTGGTGATCAAGTTTCTGTTTGGTGCTCGTCACCCGGCCGTCAGCTTTTTGCTGTTGCTGGCAGTGGCTGACGACGCCATCGGACTGGGAATTATTGCTCTGGGATATCCCGATCCGGCTCATCCAACCGAATGGATGAACCTGCTGTGGTGCGTTCCCGGGATTGCTCTGGCTTACACTCTGCGAGTTCGCAACGTTGCCAACTGGGTGCCGTACATCGCTCTGGGCGGAGCCTTCACTTGGTGGGGGCTGTACAGTGCTCATCTGCATCCCGCGTTGGCGCTGGTGTTCATCGTTCCGTTCCTGCCGGGACCGAACAAGGACCTTGGTCTGTTCGTCGATGACGATGACTACAGCCCCGGACATTATCACAGTCCGCTGGAAAGATTTGAGCATTCTTTGAAGTTGTATGTGGACTTCGGACTGTTCTTCTTTGCTCTGGTCAATGCCGGAGTGTCGTTCGGCGAAATCAACGGACTGAGCTGGATCATTGTGGCGTCTCTGATTGCCGGAAAGATGATCGGGATCACTTCATTTTCCTACGTGGCACAGAAGATCGGCTTCCCGCTGCCCGCCGGAATGTCCGTGCCACATCTTGTGGTCACCAGTTGCGTGGCCGGACTGGGTCTGACGGTGGCTCTGTTCGTCTGTGGACAAGCCTTCGTTGATCCGTCACTGCAGGCGGCCGCAAAGATGGGCGCTGTCTTTTCGGTGGCCTCCGGTGCGATTGCCTTTGCGTTGCGAAGCGTGCTGAATGTGCCTTCGGAATCAGCCGCGACGGTACAGACGGCAGGCGTATCGGTGGTCAGCGTGGAAGAAGGAGCCCTGCTGGCTCTGGAATCCGCCATGGACGCCGTCAACGAAGCTCTGGACCAGCAGTCCGGAGCTGAACTGGCAACGTCAACCTCCGAGAATTAGCAACCGCTGTGGCCGACGCCGTGAAGCGATTTCGTAGCCGAATTCGTGAGAATTCGGAAGCTGGGCCATGCTCTCAGAAGTCTTACGACTTCTGCTGCGGTTCGCTCACGTCTTCTGCCTGATGAACATCCACTGCCCTATGAACCTCCACGGTGGCGAATTTTCAACTGTCTTTTGGTGCTTCTCTCATCGTCAGGGACAGTTTGACGTGGGGATCTAAACGGCTCCGGCTTTGGTGGGTTGTTCGGCAGCTTCGAACATTTCCGGGCGGGCGTGCAGGCGGAAGAGGCGTTTCAGCAGGTGGCCGAGGTCGTCGAAGTATGAATACAGGACCGGGACGGCCAGCAGTGTCAGCAGCAGAGAGAAAGTCTGTCCTCCGACCGCCAGCACAGCGATGGAGCGGCGTTCTTCGGCACCTGGACCTGTGGCGATCAGCAGAGGCAGCAGGCCGGCGACAAAGGAGACCGTCGTCATCAGAATGGGTCTCAGGCGATCGCGATTGGCCTGCATGATGGCTTCCGAACGATTGAGCCCCTGTTCTCGCAGAGCATTCGTGTGGTCGACCTGCAGAATGGCGGCCTTCTTGACCACACCGAACAGCACCAGAATGCCCATGGCCGAATACAGGTTCAGCGTTTCGCCGCCGTAATGCAGGCTGAGCAAACCAAACGGAACCGCCAGAGGCAGCGACAGCAGAATCACAAACGGATGCACCAGATGCTCATACTGTGCTGCCAGCACGATGTACATGAACACGAATGACAGCACGAAGGTCCAGGCGAAGTCCTCCAGTGTTCGTTCCAGTTCTCGCCCGCCGCCCAGCACCTGAGTACTGAAGCCGTCCGGAATTCCCAGTTCTTCGGCGGCCGCCTGCAGAGCCGCAATGCGGTCGCCCAGAGCATAGCCGCCGTCGATGTTGGCTCGCACCGCCACCATGCGTTGACGATTCAGGCGGTCGATCCGAGAAGCTGCTTCGTGGCGTTCGAATTCCACCAGATTATCCAGTCGCACGGGAACCATTCCCGCCGTCGACGCCTGTTCGGCCGTGGTCTGCTGCAACAGTCCCGGATTGGCCTGACCTCGCACAAACAGCTGCGAAATGGAATCGACGTCGCCGCGGTCGAAACCCACCAGCCGCAGTTCCACATCGTAAGCATCGCTGACGGTGCGGTCTCGATAGCGTGAGACTCGATCATCACCGCCGACCGCAATTCGCAGAGTGTCCGCAACTTCACGCACATCAATTCCCAGCATGGCCGCTCGTTCGCGATCCACGCGAGCCAGCAGTTCGGGATTGTCGATCTGCAGAGTCGTGACGACGTCGACAATACCGGGAATGGTCTTCGCCTTCTTTGCCAGGTCATTGCTGAACCGCAGCAACTGGTCGATGTCCGGTCCTGTGATGGAAAAATCAATATCCACCGGCGCGCCTTGTCGCAGAGACGTCAGGTTACGCACCGAAGCTCGCAGACCGGGAATGCCGCCCAGCTTCGAACGCACTTCGGCCATCTTTTCCCGTTGCGAAAAATTGCCTCGCCAGGCTGCCTGAGGATCACCGTTCAGTAATCCCTGCCACAGTCGTGACAGGGAGAAGGTACGTTCGGAACTGTCTTTCAGTCGAATAAACAGTTCTGCTCGATTGACGTCGCCAAAACCACGAGCCCCCAGCGACGTCATAATGGTGTCAATGCCGTCAATGGTCTGCAGACGTTCTTCGATCACATCAATGGCTTCCCGCATGGATGCCAGACTGGCTCCCTGTTTGACTTCCAGACGAACTTCGAACTCTGATTCATCCACATTCAGCGGGATATAGTCCTGCCGAACGATCTGATACAAAGGCACGTTGGAGGCCATCACCAGCACAGAAACAGCCAGCACCAGCCAGCGCCACTTCATAGCTTTGCCCAGCAGCCACAGATAACCAACTTCCAGCAGATGATAGAGACCTCGACGAGACGACGGAGCAGCATCCGAACCGTCGGCCGCGGTTTCGCGACGCAGCAGTCGACTGCACATCATGGGAGTCAGCGTGAAGCTGACGAACATCGAAATCAGAATCGCGACGGTTGCCGTGACTCCAAACTGAAACAGCATTCGCCCCGTGACGCTGGACAGGAATGAAACCGGCAGAAACACGATCACCAGTGACAGAGTGGTCGCCAGAACCGCCAGACCGATTTCTTTGGTTCCGTGAATGGCCGCATCGCCGGGACGCATGCCCTTTTCTTCGATGCAGTGAAAGATGTTCTCCAGCACCACGATGGCATCGTCGATGACGACGCCCACCATCAACACCAAAGCCAGCATGGTGACGTTGTTCAGCGTGAATCCGAACCACTTCATGAACGCGAATGTGGCCACGATCGAAGCCGGAATTGCCACCGAAGCAATCAGCGTCGACCTCCAGCTGCGCATGAACAACAGCACGGTGATGCACGCCAGAATACTGCCGGAAACCAGATGCTGTTCGATTTCGTGCAGGGCCGATCGAATGTAGCGCGACTGGTCCTGAATCACTTCGACCGTCACGTCTTCGGGAAGCAGTTCCCGACACCGCGGCAGCATTTTTCGGACACCGTCGATGACGGCCACGGTGTTTTCTCCCGACTGTCGCTGAATCTGCAGAATCACAGCCGGGCGTCCGTTCAGTCGGGCCAGAGTTCGCACATCTTTGGTGGAATCGTGCACCTGTCCCAGATCGCTGAGCCGCACCGGAGTTCCATTAACCGTTGCCACGGTCAGGTCGGGAAAATCCCGCGAATGAGGCAATCGGCCCAGAGTCCGCAGCGAACGTTCACGCAGACCTTCATCAATTCGCCCGCCCGGCACTTCGGTGTTTTGTCGAACGATGGCTTCTCGCACCTGCAGAATGGACAACTGATGAGCCGCCAGTCGACGAGCATCAATTTCCACTTTGACGGCACGGTCGGCCGCTCCGGCGATCACCACTTCGCCGACGCCGTGAGACGATTCGATGACGTTCTTCACATAATTGTCGGCCAGTACGAACAGTTCGCGCGGCGAACGAGGACCGGACACGGCCAGCGACATGACCGGCGACGAATCCAGATCCTGCTTCTGCACAATGGGAGGATCAATGCCCGGTGGAAGGCGATTCATAATGCCGGACACGGCATCTCGCACGTCCTGAGTCGCCGCGTCGATGTCACGGTTCAGGTTGAACGTCACAATCACAAACGACTGACCGTCGCGCGAAATCGAACGCAGCTCATCAATGCCAGCCACTGTGGCCACAGCATCTTCCAGAAGCGAGGTCACTTCGGACTCCACTTCTTCCGAAGCTGCTCCCGGATAGCTGGTGCGCACGTAGATGTTGGGAAGATCCATGCTGGGAAATCGGTCGACGCCCAGTTGCGGAAACGCCGTCACACCGCCCACGATGAGGGCCGCGATCATCATCAGTGCGAAGACCGGACGTCGAACACAGATTTCTGCCAGCCACGACACGGTGACCTTCTCCCTTAACGTTGAGTCATGAAACTTTGAGCGGGCTGAACTGAGGGAGTTCTATCCTCAACCAGCGATGCGGACGTAGAGACAGAAAGACTCACGCAAAGACGCGAAGACGCCAAGCCAGGAAACACCGTTCCTCTGCGGCTTTGTGCCTTTGCGTGACACTCGTTCGATTTGTTGCCCCCCTTTCGGCCAGCAATCTGATTATCAATCCGAAGGTTTCGCATCGGATGATTCCACCGATGTTTCGGTGGCCTGCTTGTCCAATGGCGACTCACGATCGACTTCCGTCGCTGCTGTTTCAACACGATCATTCGATGTTGAATTCTGTTGATCAGACGCCGCCGACGCGACTGCCTCCGAAGATTCCGTGGGCTCAAGTGGCCCCGATGACTTCTCGCTGTCCGAGGGCCCTTCCGAAGCAGATTCACCCTGATGAACGTGGAGCTCCGAATCAGCTTCCTTT